>CAYPVZ010000161.1:0-6935 GCA_964414235.1 uncultured Rhodothermales bacterium
CGACGTGGGCGCGTACTCCGGCCTCGTTCTCGGCGCGGGGTCGGCGGTCGCGGCGCCGGGCCGGCTGGCGGCGGTCGTCGCCCGCGGGGGCGGGGTGCTCGCCTTCCCGGGCTCTGAGCCGGAGGCGCTGAACGGACTCCTCTCCGCCTTCGGGGCGGGCCAGATCGACGGCGCGGTGGGCACGGCCGGCGGGACGTCGCTCGGCACGACGACGAGCATCGACCTCGACCACCCGCTGTTCGCGGGCGTCTTCGATTCGTCGCGGCCGACGCCCGAGGCCATCGACCTCCGCCGGATCGCGCGCTACCGGCCGGGCGGCGCGGACGAGACGACGCTGATCGGCACGCAGCCGGGGCCGCCGCTGCTCCAGGAGATCCGGAACGGGGAGGGCGCCGTGCTCCTGTTCGGGGTCGCGCCGGACCTCGCGTGGAGTGACCTGCCGCAGCGCGGCCTGTTCGTGCCACTCCTGTACCGCGCCGCCGCCTACCTCTCGGCCGGATCATCGGTCGCCGACTCGGGCGAGCTGGTGGCGCGCGAGGGCGGGACGATCCGCGTCGAGGGCGTCGAGCCCGGCGCCGCGCTCCGCATCGTCGGGCCGGACGGCGTGGCGATCACGCCGCTCCAGCGGACCGTGCCGGGCGCCGTGCTCCTCGACATCGGCGACGCGGTGGCGACGGCCGGTCTGTACCGCGTGATGCAGGGCGAGCGGACCCTCCGCGTGGTCGCCGTCAACGAGGACGCGCGCGAGTCGGACCCGGCGGCGCTCGACCCGGAGGAAGCCGCGCGCCGCCTCGAAGCGATGACGGGCGCCCCCGTGCGCGTCGCCAGCGGGGCGCGGGCGGAGGAGGGCGGCTCGTCGGGGACGCCGCTGTGGACGGTCTTCCTGGCGCTCGCGCTGGCCTGCCTCGTCGCCGAGACACTCGTCACGACGCGCTGGCGGCAGGCGCCGGCCGTCGCATAGCCGGCGCCGGTCGAGCCTCTAGTAGTCGAGGCCGAACGTGAGCTTCGCCAGCCGGAGCGTGCCGACGCACGAACCCGGGTTGCGCGCGGCCACGTCGAGGTCGAACCGGCCGGACTGGATCGCCTCGGTGACGGCGTCGATGATCTCGCCGCGGTCGTAGTCGCCGGAGGTCGCCGGGCACGAGCCGCTGGGGAACGCCGAGCAGACCTGCGTGGACGAGTAGCCGTTGGCGTACGTCAGCGAGGCACTCGTGACGCTGGCGCTGGTGCCGGTCTGCTCGATGGCCACCTGCCCGTCGGCGGCCCGAACGCCGTCGATGAACAGGCTGACGGCGATGTTGCACGTCTCCTGCGGGCTGGCGGTCCGCGAGGCTGTCGCGGCCGAGGCCTCGAACGTCACGGAGCCCTCCGGGAGGTCGATGTCGTCGATGTCGAACAGGTTGGGCAGATCGCGACCGACGCTGACGTTGGCGGAGGCGACGGACGTGCCTTCGGGCGTGATCGCCAGCTGGCCGGCCCCGCCCGTCGAGACTTCGACTTCTTCAGGAGCACCGGCGATGCCGGCGATGAAATCGCAACCGCCGAGGGACGGAACGGTGAGAATGGCGAGCCCGATGGCTCCGAGGAGGCGTCGCATGAGGTGAAGGGAGGAGGGTGTACCTCATTAAGCGAGATTCGGGGCGCGATAGGTCAGCCGCCCTGACGCGCGTCCACGCTGTGGGACGATTCGCTGAAGAGCAGCGCTGGCGCGCAAATTCAAGGGCTTCCCCAGGGGTGAAAGAGCGAATCCGGTCTAGCTTTCACACGGCGCGTGTATCCGTCCCCCCGACTGGCGCGTTCTCCTGTCCGACCGCTCCAGACCGCCTTTTGACGCAACCGACTTCCCTCCGCCGCGAGACCGCCATCCTCGTCGGCGTCCAGACGCCCGACACCACCCCGCAGGAGCTCCGCGACGGCCTCGACGAACTCGAGCTGCTGACCGACACGGCCGGCGCCGACACGGCGGCCCGCATCACGCAGAACCTGCCCCAGATCCACGGGGCCACGTTCATCGGGAAGGGGAAGGTCGACGAGCTCCGGCAGGCGGTCGAAAAGCATGGGGCCGACCTCGTGGTCTTCGACGACGACCTGACGCCGGTGCAGGTGCGCAACCTGGAGAAGTCGCTCAAGTCCGAGACGAACGAGGTCAAGCTGGTGGACCGGTCCGGGCTCATCCTGGACATCTTCGCCAGCCGGGCGCGCTCGGCGCAGGCCAAGACGCAGGTCGAGCTGGCGCAGCTCCAGTACCTCCGCTCGCGCCTGACGCGCGCGTGGACCCACCTGGAGCGCCAGAAGGGCGGCATCGGCATGCGCGGGCCGGGCGAGACGCAGATCGAGACCGACCGCCGGCTCATCGGACGCCGGATCGCCGTCCTCAAGGACCAGCTCGACCGGATCGACCGCCAGCGGACGACGCAGCGCAAGGGCCGCACCGAGCAGACGCGCGTCGCGCTCGTCGGCTACACGAACGCCGGCAAGAGCACGCTGATGAACGCGCTCGCCGACGCGTCCGTCTTCGCCGAGAACCGCCTCTTCGCCACGCTCGACGCGACGACGCGCCAGATCGAGCTCGACTCCAACAAGTCCGTCCTGCTGGCGGACACCGTCGGGTTCATCCGGAAGCTGCCGCACGCGCTCGTCGAGAGCTTCAAGAGCACGCTCGACGAGGTCCGCGAGGCGGACCTGCTGCTCCACGTCGTCGACGTGACGCACCCGAACGCGGAGGACCACATCGCCGTCGTCAACGCGACGCTGGCGGAGCTGGAGGCGACCGACAAGCCGACGCTCATGGTGTTCAACAAGGTCGACGCGCTGGAGGACAAGGGCCTGCTGGACCAGCTCCAGGCGGCGCACTCGAACTCGGTCTTCGTCTCGGCCCGCCGCGGCATCGGCCTCGACGAGCTCCGCACGCGCACGCTTGCCCTCGTCGAGTCCGACTACGTCGATCGCCTGGCGATCCTCCCCGTGTCGGTGCCGAAGGCCCGCGCCCACGTCCACAGCGTGGCCGAGGTGGTCGACGAGGAGGTCGGCTTCGCCGAGGACGCGTACGACGCCAGCGCCGCGCCCGTCCCCGTCGTCCGCCTCCGCTTCCGGGCGTCGACCAAGAACGCGCCCGACCTCGACCGGATGCTGGAGCGCTACGGCAACCTCCGCTGGACCGGCACCGAGCCGCCGTCGGCGGCCGCGGGCGAGGACGACCCGTCGCCCCTCCGCCGCGCGTCCTGACCGCCAGCGCGGGGCCGGGCGGGGAGGGAATCCGCGAACGGGCGACGAGCGCGGCCGAACGGTCGGTTCGGGCGCTCAGCTCGCGTCACCTGGAACGCCGTTTGCACGTCTAGGGTGAACCCGGCGGTTAGTTTGACTCGCCCGGTCGTCCCCCCCACCTGCCATGACCGTTGCCACCCTTCTCAGCGCGCTCGATCCGCTCCTGACGACGGACACCGTCGGGGAGGCCCTCGTCGCGCTCGCCGACGCCCACGTCGCGCACCTCCCGGTGCTCGACCCCGACGGCCGGCTCGATTCGCTGGTCACCGAGGCCGCGCTCCGCGCGCACCCGGACCCCGAGGCCCCGCTCGGCACCCTCATGGCCGGCGAGCCTCTCTCGGTCTCGCTCGACACGCACGTGTTCGACGCGGCCCACCTCATGCGCCAGCACGGCCTGAGCGTGCTCCCCGTCGTCGGCAACGCCGGTGCCTATGCCGGCCTCGTCGTCCGCAGCGACGTATTCGGCCAGCTGGCCCACATGCTGGCGACCGAGGAGCCCGGCGCGATCCTCGTCCTCGACGTGGCCCGGCAGGACTTTTCGCTGGGGCAGGTCGCCCAGATCGTCGAGCAGAACGGCGTCCGCATCCTGTCGATCTCGACCGAGGACGACCCCGGCGCCGGCCGCGTGAGCGTGACGCTGAAGCTGAACGTGACCGACACGGCGCGCGTCCGCCACGTGCTGGGGCACTACGACTACCGCGTCGTCGCCGTCTTCGACGAGGCGGAAAACGACTTGGAGGAGCGCGCCGCCGCCTTCCTCCGCTACCTGGACATCTAGCGGTTCGGGCTCGGCGTCCTGGGGACCCGAGCCCCGGACCTTTTCCCCCGAGCCCGTGCGCGACCACACCCATCCTGCGACCGCTTTCCACGCCGTAGCCCTGGTGGCCGCGGCCCGCGCGGCGTTCGGCACCGCCCGGGCCATCGTCGACCGTCGGGCCGGGCGCGACCCGTCGGCCCAGGAGCCCGAGACCGACGTCCGCACAGACCTGGCCGCTCTCCGGGCCGAGCTGGCGGAGCAGGTCGTGCGCCTGCGCCTCCGCGTCGTCGCCGGGCTTCCCGAGGGCGACGCCGCCGCGCTGGCGCAGACGTTCGAGGATCGCCTTCTTCTCGACGACATCGGCCGGACGCTCGCGCGCGTCCACCAGAAGCTGCTGAGCCTGTACCCGGCGGTGCCAGAGGGCCTCGTCGAGCAGGTCCGCCAGCGGGCGGCATCGGCGGCCCGGCGTGCCACGGCCGACGCCTACGACCGTGACCTTGGCGCGTTCACCATCACGGTTGCCGATCTCGCAGACGATCTCGCAGAAGCGCTTTAGGGCCGGACGTGCGGAGGCCGTGAATCGGCCCTGGAGACCCAATCTTGGCGGATCCGGTCCGTTGGAAAAGGGCGGCGGAGAGCGCCGCGCGGCCGTAAATTTGGCCGGCTTCGAGCGCGCCACGGCGGCGTCGCCTCCCCCGACCCCGACCCCCGACGGATGTCCGAGACGAACGGTACCGACCGCCCCTACGAGAACGCGACCACGCCCGAGGGCCAGGTCCCGACGCCGCCCGCCAACGCGCTGGCGACGCCGCCCGCCAGCGGCGACGGCGCATCGGCCCAGCCTAAGGAGTACGGCGCCGGCAACATCCAGGTGCTCGAAGGCCTGGAGGCCGTCCGCAAGCGGCCCGCCATGTACATCGGCGACGTCGGCGTGCGCGGGCTCCACCACCTCGTCTACGAGGTCGTCGACAACTCGATCGACGAGGCTCTCGCAGGCTACTGCGACCACATCGAGGTCACGATCCACGAGGACAACTCGATCTCGGTGGTCGACGACGGCCGCGGCATCCCGGTCGAGATGCACCCGACCGAGGGCAAGCCGGCCGTCGAGGTCGTCATGACCGTGCTCCACGCGGGCGGCAAGTTCGACAAGGACACGTATAAGGTCTCCGGCGGCCTCCACGGCGTCGGCGTGAGCTGCGTCAACGCGCTGTCTAACCGGCTCGACGTCGAGGTCCGGCGCGATGGCGGCGTGTTCAAGATGGCCTTCGAGAAGGGCCACACGGCCGAGGAGCTGACGCGTGTCCGCGACCTCGGGCCCGACGAGGAAACCGGGACGACCATCACCTTCCGGCCCGACAACTCCATCTTCTTCGACACCGTCTACCGCTTCGACACGCTGGCGGCGCGCATGCGCGAGCTGGCCTACCTCAACCGTGGCGTGACGATCACGCTCTCGGACGAGCGCGAGGACGACGCCGAGCTCCGGGCCGAGACCTACCACTCGGAAGGTGGGCTCGCCGAGTTCGTCGACTACCTCGACGAGGCGCGCGAGTCGCTCCTCGACGACGCGATCCACATCGAGGACGAGGACGCCGAGGTCCCGGTGGCGCTCGCGATGCGCTACAACACGGGCTACCAGGAGAACGTCCTCTCGTTCGTCAACAACATCAACACGCACGAGGGCGGGACGCACGTCTCCGGCTTCCGCCGCGCGCTGACGCGGATCCTCAAGCAGTACGCGGACAACAACGACCTGCTCAAGAAGGCCAAGGTCACGCTCTCCGGCGACGACTTCCGCGAGGGCCTGACGGCCGTCCTGTCGGTCAAGGTGGCCGAGCCGCAGTTCGAGGGCCAGACCAAGACCAAGCTGGGCAACGGCGAGGTCCAGGGCGCCGTCGAGAGTCTCGTCGCGCAGAAGCTGGCGGAGTGGCTCGAAGACCACCCGAAGGAGGCCAAGACGATCGTCCAGAAGGTGATCCTGAGCGCGCAGGCACGGACAGCGGCGCGGCGCGCCCGCGAGCTCGTCCAGCGCAAGAGCGCCTTCGGCGGCGGCGGCCTGCCCGGCAAGCTGGCGGACTGCGCGAGCAAGGACGCCAGCGAGTCCGAGCTCTACCTCGTCGAGGGCGACTCGGCTGGCGGCTCGGCCAAGCAGGCCCGCGACCGGCACTTCCAGGCCATCCTCCCGCTGCGCGGCAAGATCCTGAACGTCGAGAAGGCCCGCCTCGACAAGATCCTCGACAACGAGGAGATCAAGAACATGGTGACCGCGCTCGGCGTGCAGATCGCCGCCGGCGCGGACGAGTTCTCCGACGAGAAGCTCCGCTACCACAAGATCGTCCTGATGACCGACGCCGACGTGGACGGCGCGCACATCCGGACGCTCCTGCTCACGTTCATCTACCGCTACCTCCGCCCGCTGCTGGAGGCCGGCTACATCTACATCGCCCTCCCGCCGCTCTACCGGGCCAAGAAGGGGACCAAGGAGACCTACTGCTGGAATGAGCAGCAGCTCGCCGAGGCCATCGAGGAGCTCGGCGGCGCCAAGGGCGTCGGCGTCCAGCGCTACAAGGGGCTGGGCGAGATGAACCCGGAACAGCTCTGGAGCACAACCATGGACCCGTCGACGCGGATGCTCCAGGTGGTGACGATCGAGGACGCCGCGGCCGCGGACAAGACGTTCTCGACGCTCATGGGCGACGCCGTCGAGCCCCGGCGCAAGTTCATCGAGCGGAACGCGAAGTACGCGACCATCGACACCTAGCGGCGCGCTGGCGGCGTCCGTCGCCAGCGCCCCCTGCGCCCCGATGCGCCCCGACCTCTCCGTCGTCGTCCCGGTCTACACCGAGGCCGAGAGCCTGCCCGCTCTCGCCGACGAGATCCGCCAGTCGCTCGATGGCGCCGGCCTCACGTT
>CAYPVZ010000162.1:0-6928 GCA_964414235.1 uncultured Rhodothermales bacterium
GCCGGGAAGCGCTCGCGGGCGAGGGCGCCGATCCGCTCCAGCGCCGCGTCGTCGTGCGACGGGTCGTGGTGGAACAGCGCCAGCATCGCCACGCCCGCCTCGGCCGCCAGCGTGACGGCGTTCTCCCACGTCGAGTGGCCCCAGCCGACGTGGAGCGCGTACTCGTCCGGCGTGTACTGGGCGTCCGAGATGAGCAGGTCGGCGCCGCGGGCGACCTCGCGGAGGCCGTCGTCGTGGCGCTCCGAGCCGTGCTCGTGGTCCGTCGCGTAGACCACGCGGGCGCCGTCGCACTCGATCAGGAAGCCGTGCGCGCCCTGCGGGTGGAAGAGCGGGAACGTCCGGACCGTCATCGAGCCGACCGCGAACGGCTCGCCGTCGGCGACGCGGATCGTCTCGGTGCTGGCGGCCACGTCGGCGAAGGGCACCGGGAAGTAGGGCGACGACATCTGGCCCCGCAGCAGCGCGTGGAGCCGCTCGTCGTCGGTGGCCGCGTAGAAGCGGACCGTCTGGCCCGGCGTGTAGAGCGGGGCGAAGAAGGGCAGGCCCTGGAGGTGGTCCCAGTGGAAGTGCGACAGGGCCAGGTGGACCTCGGCCGGCTCGCCGGCGGCGCGCGCCGCGAGCGCGTAGCCCAGCCCGCGGAGCCCGGTCCCGGCGTCGAGCACGAGCGTCGAGCCGTCGGCGGCGCAGACCTCGACGCAGGAGGTGTTGCCGCCGACGCCGAGGAAGCCGGGCTCCGGCGTCGGGATCGAGCCCCGGACGCCCCAGAAGCGGACGGTCAGGCGAGCCGGCGAAGTCGAGTCGGGCATCGGAGGCCGGAGCGCTAGAGGTGGTAGCGGCGGAGGCCGACCGCCGTCTCCAGGAACAGGACCTTCAGGATGGCCGCGGCCGGCACGCCGAGCGCCATCCCCAGCACGCCCCCCACGCGGCCGCCCACGAGGATCGCCAGCAGCACCAGCACCGGGTGCATCGAGACGTTCTTGCCCGTGATCCACGGCTGGAACACGATGTTCTCGATCCCCTGGAGCACGAAGAACAGGACGATGACGGCCGCCACCTGCTCCATCCCCCCCGTCGTCACGATGGACACGACGATGGTGAGCCCGGCCGAGACCACGAAGCCGACGTACGGGACGAAGTTGGCCAGCCCCGTGATCGCGCCCAGCAGCAGGTAGTAGTCGACGCCGAGGATGCCCAGCCCGATCGCCGTCGAGGTGCCCACCAGCACCGCGATCAGCGCCTGCCCGCGGAGGTAGCCGCCGAGGTGGGCGTCGGCCTTGTAGAAGACCGTCATCGTGAACTCGAAGTAGCGGTTCGGCACGATGTTCAGGAGCCGCCGCCGAAGCTGGGGGCCGTCCTTGAGCAGCGCGAACAGGACGAACGGCACCACGACGGCGTTGCCGGCCGTGTTGAGCACGCCGGGCACGTAGTTGATGAGGGCGCTCTTGCCCGGGTGGAGCGCGCTCTGGATGGACGCCGCGAGCCCGAGGTCGCCAGGCGCGATGAACTCGATCCGGTCCGCGATCGCCGCCTCGATGTCGTTGACTAGCGAGAGCAGCTCGCCACTCTCCCAGCGAGCCTGGAGCGAGGCGAGCTGGTCCAGCACCACCGGCAGCGCCAGCGCGAACAGGATGGCGACGATGAGCAGCAGGCCGACCAGGATGAGCGTCGTCGCCAGCGTCCGGTCCAGCCCGCGCCGTTCGAGCGCGTTGACGAGCGGCACCAGGAGGTAGGCCAGCACGGCCCCGAGCACGACCAGCCCGGCGAGGTCGCTGGCGATGGTGACGAGCGCCACCAGCAGCGCCACCGCGACGATGGCGGCCCACTGGCTCAGCCGGCTGGCGGGGACGACCGGCGGCGGCCCGTCGCGCTCGTCCCCGCCGCGCTCGTCGCGGTTGACGCCTCGGGCGCGGCGGGCGATCCGGCGGATCAGGAGGTCCCCGGCGGGAGGCGGAGCCTCGGCGATGACCTCAGCCATCGCTGCGGGCCGACCCGTCGGCGACGCCGGCCGCGTCGCGGAGCTCCTCGCATTCGCGCGTCAGCGCCTCCACCTCGTCCGAGACCTCCACCAGCCGCAGCCCGACGAGCCGGGCCAGCGACAGGAGCACTTTGACGCCGAGCCGCGGGTTGCGGTCGAGCAGGCCCAGCAGGTCCGGCTGGAACAGGCTCAGCAGCGTGCAGTCGGTCTTGGCGCGGGCCGTCGCCGTCCGGATCACCTCGTTGAGCAGGGCGATCTCACCGAAGAAGTCCCCGTTGGTCAGCTCCACCAGTTCGCGCCCGCTCGGCTCGGACTGGATCGAGACGGCCCCCCGGACGATGATGTACATCCCCAGGCCGGGCTCGCCCTGGATGAAGATGGACTCGCCGGCCACGTACTCGCGGCGGTGGAGGAGCCGACGGACGGCGTCCAGTTCGCGCCCGGTGAGGTCTTCGAAGAGCGGAATCGCTCCGAGAAGGTCGTCCTCGCTGGTGCCGGGCCCGGCGCCGAGCAGGCTCTTCCAGAGGCTTTGCATGGGGAGAGGGGGAGGGCGGCCAACGTACGTCGGGGGCCGCGGCCCTGATCCGAGCCGCCCGTCACGCGGTCTGCGCGTCGCCAGCCCGGCGCGCCGTCGTAGTCTGTAGGGTCTCTCACCGTGACCGCCATGCGCCGTTCCTTCGCGCTCCTGCTCCTCGCTCCGCTCGCCCTCGGCTGCGACGCTCCCGCCGAGGAGCCCCTCGCCTACCAGGGCGTCCGTCTCACTGCCCGGGGCGACGCCTCGCTCGACGTCTCGGGCAGCGCCCTCGTCGTCTCCGGACTCGCGGGCAGCCGCTCGGGTGGCTTCACCGTCGACGGCCAGCCGGACCGTCTCGACGTCGACATCGACCCGCTGGCGATTCGCGACGGCGGACGGTTCGGCATTGAGGTCGAGGATGCCGCAGGTGCAGACGTCGCCACGTTCTACGTCTATGGCGACGACCAGGGCGCGCTCGACTTCCGCTACGACTTCGGCGCGACCCTCGGCGTGTCGCGCGTCCTCGTCCGCTACAAGCTCGGCGGCGAGAGCGGCCGGGTCGTTTTCAATGCCACCCTCGACGGTGCGGCCGGGCGGATCCGCAGCCCGCAGGCCGAGACGAGCGCCGGGTCCGGGTCCGGCACGGCCGGCTCGACGCACGTCATCCGCGACAACGGGAAATACATCGTCGTGACCGACGCCGGCGAAAACGGGGCTCGGCATGCGGACTGTGCCGGTTTCACCGTGACCCCGCCGCCCACCCAGCAGATCCGCACGCCGGTGTGCACGGATTGGATCGAGCTCGAACCGGTCGTGACGGAGCCGATGCCGCAGGGCGACGTCTCGGTCACGGCCCGCGGCGTCGGCTCGTTTACCGTTCGGGGTCTGAACGCGAGCTACTGACGGGCTCGTCGAGGCCGGCGACGGACGGGCCTATTCTGGGAATCACGACCTCGAACGTGGTCCCCTCACCTTCGGCGCTCTCGACGGCCATCCGGCCGCCGTGCACCTGGGTCACGATGTCGTGCGCCAGCGAGAGGCCGAGGCCCGTGCCCTCGCCGGTCGGCTTGGTGGTGAAGAACGGCTCGAAGATCTTGGCCTTGACGGCCGCCGGGATGCCGGTCCCATTGTCCTCCACCTCGATGGCGACCTCGCCGCCCTCGCGCCGCGTGCGGACCGTCACGGTCGGGTGGTAGTTCTCGTCGTCGGCGTGGCTGCGTGCGGCGACGGCGTGGAACGCGTTCGTGAGCAGGTTGATGAGGACGCGGCCGAACTCCTGCGGGACGATCTCGACCTCGCCCGTGGCGTCGTCGAACTCGCGGACGACGGCCACCTGGAAGTCCGAGTCGTTGGCGCGGGCGCCGTGGTAGGCCAGGTTCGCGTACTCGTCGATGAACCGGTTGAGGTCGACGCGCCCGCGCTCGGATGAGCCGCCGCGGCTGTGGAGGAGCATGGAGCGGACGATCCGGTCGGCGCGCTGGCCGTGCTCGCGGATGCGGCGGGCGTTCTCCTGGAGGTCGTCGAGCAGGTCGCCCACCTCGCTCACCACCTCGCCGACGGGCCGCATGGGGTTGGCCAGGAGGTCCTTCCGGAGGTCGTCCGCCAGCTCCACCGAGAGGTCGGCGAAGTTGTTGACGAAGTTGAGCGGGTTCTTGATCTCGTGGGCGATGCCGGCTGTGAGCTGGCCCAGGCTGGCGAGCTTCTCGGACTGGACGAGCTGGGCCTGCGTGGCGCGGAGGTCGCGGAGCGAGGCCTCGAGCTGGCTGTTGGCCGCCGCCAGCTTGGCGTTCGCAGTCTCGACGTCGCGGGTCCGTTCGAGCTCGGTCGCCTTCCGGTCGTTCTCGGCCTTGAGCGCGGCGGCCTCGGCCGAGACCTTCCGCTGCGCGGCCTCGGCCGGCGCGGCGCGGAGCTCGGCCTCGCGACGGTCGGCCCGCTCGCGCTCCTGCCGGAGCAGCCGCGCCCGCTGCCAGCGGTCCATCCGGATCACGGCGAACACCGCCAGCGCGGCGAACAGCAGCAGCGCCCACCACGTCCGCCACCACGGCGGGTGGACGACGATCAGGAGCCGCTTGGTCGCCGCCTCGAACCCGGCTTCGCCCTCGTCCTTGAACCCGACGCCGTCGGCATTGGCCGCCTGGACCTCGAATGTGTAACGGCCCGGCGGGAGCGTGCTGAACGTGGCCTCGCGCGCCGTTTCCACATCCCGCCACTCGTCGTAGAGGCCGTCGAGGCGGAACCGGTAGGTGTTGGCTGCCGGGTCGGAGAAGTGGAGGCCAGCGTAGTGGATGGTCAGGAAGGCCGCATCGTGGTCCAGGTCGATGCGCTCGGCAACGGGGGCAGCCGTCGAGAGCACGTCGCCCGATCCCGGCACGGCGGGTTCTCCAGCGACATCGATCCGCGTGATGGCGATCTCGGGCGGGTACGCGTTGAGCGTCGCCAGCTTCTGGGGGGCGAAGGCGAGCAGGCCGCGCGTGCTCCCGAAGTAGAGCTGGCCGTCGGGCCCGACGGCCGCGGCGCCGGTGAGGGCCCGCTCGGCGTCGGACGTCCCGAGCCGCTCGGAGAACACCTCGGTGAACGGCTCGAACCGCGTGAGGCCGCCGTTCGTGGCCAGCCACAGGTAGCCCGAGACGTCCTCGACGATGCCGTAGACGGCTTCTCCCGGGAGGTCGTACTGGCTCGGGTCGTAGCGCTTGAAGCCGGCGTCCGGGGCGCGCGTGTCGAGCCGGTAAAACCCGTCGGCGGTGCCGATCCAGAGCGTGCCATCGGGACGGGCATGGAGGGCGTGGATGAGCCCATCGGCGAGCGCCGTGGGGTCGCCTTCCCGTGCGTCGAAGCAGGTGAAGTTGCCGCCTGCCTGCTCGTTGTTGAGGTGGCAGAGCCCCTCGTCGGTCCCGACCCAGAGGTCGCCCGCGGCGTCTACAGCCAGCGCGCGGACTCGGTTGCTGGCGAGGCTGCCAGGGCGACGCGGGTCGTGCCGGAAGTAGACGGCTTGGCCCGATCCGGTGTCGTACCGTGCCAGCCCCTGGGCGAGCGTGCCAATCCAGAGGGTTCCAGGTCCGGCCGTGAGCAGGGTCGTGATCGCCGGATCCGTAGCCGTTCCGGTCGCGAAGGGAGGCCGTTCTATCGAACCGTCCGTCGAAACACGGTACAGGCCAGCTCCTTCGGTTCCGAGCCACACGGTTCCGTCAGGGTCTCGGTAGAGGGAAAGGACAGGGATCCCGGTCACTCCGTCGTCCTCGATCTGGAGGTGCCGGAACGTTCGCCCGTCGAGGCTGACGTCAAGGCTCACATCGGTCCCCACGTACAGCGCGTCCTCGGTCCTCAGCACGGCCTGGATCGTGTTGCTGGCGATGGACGTGGGGACCTCGGGGTCGTGGCGGAGCCGGAGCGCAGTCCCGCGGGCGCGGTCGAATCGGTCGAGCCCGCTGTAGGTGGCCGCCCAGAGGATGCCCTGCCGGTCTTCGTAGACGGTCGAGATTTGGTTGTCGGCGATCGAGTTGGGATCGTCGGCTGCGTTGGTGTAGACATGCGGGGCGTCCACGCCGGGCGTGATTCGGAGGAGGCCGCCGCCGAGTGTGGCGGCCCAGACGGTCCCCGCGCCGTCCTCGTGGGCGTCCATCACGTTCTCGGCGAGCACGTCGTTGCCTGTGGGGAGGACCGAGAAGCGCTCGGTTTGCGGGTCGAAGGCGAGCAGGCCGCTCCCGAAGGTGGCGACGAGGACCGCGCCGCGCTGGGTCGGAGCGAGGGCCTGGACGCGGAACGAGGCGAGGACCGTGACCGAGTCCGGGTTGGGCCGGAACGTGTCGAACCGGTCGGAGCCGGCCGCCCGGCGGGCGAGCCCGTCTCCGGTGCCCACCCAGAGCGTGCCGTCGTCGGTGAGCAGGAGGTCTTCGATGCTACCCGCCGGCAGGCTCCCCATGTCTGACGCGTTCGGACGGTTGATGGCGTCGACCTCGCCGCTGGCCGTGACGTGCGCCAGCCCGGTCGTTGTGCCGACCCAGGCGCCGCCGGAGGGGTCAGACTCGATGGCGAGCACGTCGTCGTCCGGTAGCCCATGGATGCGTAGGAAGGCGTCGCGGGCCGGGTCGTAGCGGCTGAGGCCGGTCCGCGTGCCAGCCCACACCACGCCGCCCGGCCCCGGCTCGACGACCTGGACCACGGACCCGCTCAGCGACGTCGAGTCGGCCGTCCGGCGGTAGCCGACCATGTCGATGCCGTCGTATCGGGCGAGGCCTTCGTTGGTCGCGATCCAGATGAAGCCGAGCGCGTCCTGCGTCACGTCGGCTACGGCTTCGCTGGGCAGGCCGCTGTCGCCGGTGAGGTGGCGGAACGTGATCGCGTCGTCGTCGGTGGCGACGTCCTGGGCGGCCGCGGTGCCTTGCGCGAGGGCGGCCAGCCGGGCGCCGCCAGCGAGCACGCCAGCCGCGGCGACGGCGATG
>CAYPVZ010000163.1:0-6880 GCA_964414235.1 uncultured Rhodothermales bacterium
TCGAGGACGGTGAGGCGGATCTCTGAACCGGACCCGTCGCCGTAGGTCGCGCTCGCCCGGCTCACTTCGTAACCGAGAGCGCCATCGGTGGCGCTGCTGTCGGCCGCCTTCGAGAGGCCGGCGACCTCCGCCGGAAAGCGAGCTAGGAGCGCATCGGGGGCGAGCACGGCCGTGGCATCCGCCGGACTGGCGGTGTCGTCGGGCGCGTCGGTGCCGCCGCAGGCCGCGAGGGCGAGGAGGGCCGCGAAGAGGCAGAGGCGCATCAGAACGTCCGGTGAGGGTCGCCCGCGAAGCTACCCGGAGGATCAGCGCGCGCCGGTGGAGTCGGCGGGAAACGCCTCGTCAGAAGCCGCGGGCCTGCGTCAAGAGCACCCGCCAGCGGCCGAACGCGTCGCGGGCGAGGCTCACGGCCGAGACGTCCGCCAGCCCGCGCGCTGCGCTCTCGGCGCGGAGGACGACGTGGGCGCGGTCGCCGTCGGGCAGGACGCCGACGGCGCGACGGGCAGGACCGGGCGCCCCCCACCTGCCGAGCACGTCGAGCGCGGCGAGGTAGAGCGCGGCGAGGTCCTCCACGGGAAGCGCATCGACCCGGGCAGCGGCGGGCGGATGGCCGAGGGCGCGGATCGCCGGGAAGCTCCCCTCCGTCTGCCCATCCCGGACCCGGACCAGCGGGCCGTCCAGCCGCAGCAGCGCGAGCGCGTCGGGGCGGAGGGCCGCCACGGCGTCCGGGTGGAGCAGCCCCGCCGCCGCCATCCAGTCGCGCCCACCGACGGCCGACGCCCACGCCTCGGCGACCGCCTCGGGCGCATCGGGGCTCGGGCTGGCGGAGCGATCGGGAAACTCCGGGCCACGCGGCGGACGCTCGGGCAGGAGCGGCCCGGCGTCGGTGCGGTCGGTGACGGGCGGGCTCGGCTCGACCGGCACGGCACTCACACCGCGGAGCGCATCGGCCAATCGGCGCCCCTCCTCGGCCTCCAGCCCTGTGATGAGCACGAGCCCGTTCGGAATCGCCGACTCCACGACGGGCACCGTCAACACGCGGCCCTGGTAGACGACAGCGAGCGCGTGCCCCACCGACCGCGCGGTGAGGGCCTCGAATGCCGCGCCCGCCGCCTCCGAGAGCCACAGCGAGAGCGTCGCCCCGTCCGGCCCCACCTCCAGCCCGACCGTCTCGACGCTCCCCGGCGCCAGGTCCAGCAAGGGGCGCCCGACCCAGGCCTCGCTCCCGGGCAGCGTGACGATAGACGTGCGGCGCATCCCGTCCGTGTCGCCCGGCGCGTCGGCCGTGACGGCCTCGCAGATCTGCAGGCCCTGCGCATGCGCCCGACTGGCGACGACCGCCAGCAGAGCGAGACCGACGAGAAAACGAGCACGAGGCATGCGACGAGATCGGACGACGGCGGCCCAACGCACGGGCCGCTCCCTATCGCATGCGCCCACCGCCTCTACTCGACGGCCCCGTCGCCGTCGGCCTCGGGGCCCTCGATGGGCGCGTGGCCGTGGTGGTCGCCGTGCTCCTTCACGTAGCGCCGGTTGTACTCCCGTTCGTACTCGTCGTCGATCTCCTTGCCCTGCTGCACCCGGTCGAACGCCGGGTTGTCGCGGTCGAGACGGACGTCGGGCTCGGTCGGCTCCGTGAACAGATGCATCGCCTGCGGCGCCTCCTCGGCGGAGAGCTCGGGGTCGTCGGCGAGAGGGTCGCGGTCGTCAGCGTCGGCCATCGGTCAGGAGAGAGGGAGGCCGTTCTATGCCGACCCGCGCGGAACGGTCCCGCGCCGCTGGCGATGGCCGCCAGTGGGCGAGGCTCAGCGCACGACCGTGAGCGAGCGGCTCCGCACGCCCCCCGCCGCCTCCAACCGGACGAGGTACGTCCCCGCCGGCAGCGACGACACGTCGACGTCCACCCGCTGCCGCCCGGCCCCGTAGCTCGCATCGGCGACGACGGCCACCGACCGGCCCAGCACGTCGACCACCTCCAGGCGCGCACGCCCGGCCTCCGGCATGGAGAAGCCGACCGTCGAGAGACCCGTCGCCGGGTTGGGGAACGGGGCGTCCAGAGCGAGGGCCTCCGGCCCCACGCCCTCCTCTTCGGCGCCGACCGCCGACGTCCCCAGGAGCACGGTGAACCGCGCCGCCCCCGAGGCCCCGGTTTTCTCTGCTGGCGCGCTGGCAGCGAGGCTGCTCGCCTGCCGCGCAGTGCTCGCCTCGTCGACGTCGAACGCATACGACGAGGCCGTCCGCAGGTCGACCACGGCGCCCGTCCGCGCGTCGCGGAGCGAGAGCGCCCCCTCCGGGGCCGCCTCCAGCTCCGGCCACGTCAGCACGTACCGGCCGGGCGCCGTCGCCTCCACGTCGAGCGCCAGCTCCTGGCCCGCGGCCTCGGCGGGGCGCCCGTCGAACACCAGCCGCGCCCCATCGGCCCGCACGAACCGGGCCGCCACGAACTCGGACGCCAGTGGCACCAGCCAGCGCGCGTCGTAGGCATCGGCCCCGGCCTCGCCGCCATCGAGGAACAGCGCGACGGGGTCCGTCCCCGCCAGCCCCTGGCCCTCGACGTGGAACCGGAGCGTGGCCGCCACCTCCGCCCCGCCCCGCTGGCGGCCCACCACGACCGGACTCGATGCCGGCGCCTTCCACGACCGGTCGAAGGCCAGCGTCGCGGGCGACGACGCCGTGGCTTCGGCCCAGAAGCCCTGGCCCGGGGCGATGTACCGACCGGCGTCCCCCGTCGAGGCCCCCGACGTGGAGTAGTAGGCGTAGGCCCCCGCGCCGGGGTCCCAGACGGCGTACGACGCGGCGAACGAGCCCGCCGCCTGGACCGCGTGCCAGTCGAGCGGCGCCGCGTACGGGTTGCCGAGCAGGTTCCACGGCGCCTCGGCGTCGCCGCTGGCGTACGCCAGCGCCACGGCCGGCGCGGCCGGCTCGACGCCGGTGACGTCCCACGTCCCCGGCAGATAGGTCGTCATCCCATCGGGGCCCGTCGCGAAGGCGTAGTAGGCGTAGCCCCGACCTGCTTCGAACGCCGAGGCGTAGTCGGCGACAGCCTGGTAGCGCGAGCCGTCAGGCTGGGCGGCGTCCCAGCCGAAGAGGATCGGGTTGCCCCCGGCGTAGTCCGTGTGGGCCGCGCCCTGCGTGTGGAAGTCATCGTCGAGGTCGGTAAACGCTGTCGCGAACGGGCTCGCGATGAGGCGCCAACCACCGCCGTCGACGAACGGCCGCTCGTAGACGAACGGGCCACCCGCGCTCGACCCGTCGCCGGCGAGGGCCGCCAGCCGCGTGACCGTGCTGCCCGTGACGGTCGCCCCGAGCGTAGCCGTGTGGCCGTTCGGGCTGAGCGTCCCCCCGGCTGCCGTGAGGACGCCCGTCACGCGGAGATCCATCCCGAGCACGACCGCGCCCGACGTCTCCATCCGCAGATCGCGGACGACCTGCGGCGCGGCCGGCGTCGTGAATGCCTGGTCGGTCGTCGACGAGAATGCGAGCGCCCCCTCCGTCGCCGTCAGCGTCGCGCCCGAGGCCACGGTGAGGTCGAGCGGCGTCCGCAGGGTGGAGCCGTTGGCCACGGTCAGCGTGCCGGCCCCGACGGTGACCGTCCCCTGCGCAGAGACGGGAAGAGCGAGGGCGCCCGCGAGGGCGAACAGGAGACGTTGGGAGCGAAGCATGAGAGACCGAGTCGAGAGGGAAAGGACTGCCGAGGTGCTACGCGTCGCCGGCCGTGCGGCGCTGGCGGACGAACGCGCCCGCCAGCCCGAGAAGCACGAGCACGCCGAGCGGCGGCAACGCCGCCTGGAGCGGACCCGGGCGCTCCGTCTGGAGCGCCGCCACCTCAGCCCGCAAAGCGTCGAGGTCGCTCCGGAGCGAGGCGTTCTCCTCCGCCAGCGCCCGCGTCCGCGCCTCCAGCGCGACGACGCCGGCCAGGTTCACCCCGTCGAAGTCACCCTGGTTGATCACCGTCGAGTCCGCGTTGAGCCCCAGCGGGCCCGCCACCAGACGCTGCCAGTCCTGCGCCATCGGCCCCACGTGCCGGACCGTCCGGTCCGCCTCGGCCTTGTAGCGCCACGTCGTCACCGGCAGCGACGCCAGCCGCCCGAGCAGCGCCTCGCCATCCAGGTCGGCGAACGCCTCCTTCCGGTTCCGGTCCGAGACCACGTTCCACGAGGAGCCACCGGCCGCCATCGTGAGCCCGCTGGTCTGCGCTGCGTTCGTGAAAATCCACACCCCGCCGGCCGCTCGGATGTTGAACGAGTTGTCCGCGCGGGCCCCGATGTAGTTCGTGGTGGACTCGTCCGCCCACGTGAAGGAGCCGGTCCGCGAGCCCGAGGGGCAGAAGTTGCTACTCGTGCTCGAGAAGTTGTTGGTGTCGCACGAGGTGGCGCGGTAGCCCAGCGCCACCGTGTAGTCTCCCTGGGCGATGGTCCGGTAGCCTATCGATGCCGAGCCCTGGCCGCCCGCTCGAACCGAGTACCCCATGGCGGTGCAAGCAAACCCGGTGCACTGGTTGCTCGCCCCGGACGAGAAGCCGGCCGTCCCGCTCACGGTGACGGCCGAGCCGAAGCCGACGCCGACCGTGCTCGACACGTTGACCTGGTCGCCGTAGGCGAAGGCGCCGTAGCCCGAGGCCGTCACCTGGTTGCCGCCGGCGAACGTGAAGTCGTCCAGGTTCGCGTCGTCCCAGTTCGTCTGGCCCGTGGGCACGCGGCCGAAACGGACCGCCCCGCGGCACGGGTCCCACATGAAGCGGGTGCCCGCCCCCGACGCCGGCAGGCTGCCGGCGCACCCGGTCGTGTTGCCGACGTCACGGACGAAGCCGCGCGCGACGAACGCCCCGTCGTTGTTCACCTGGAAGGCCGTGTGGGTGACCGGGGTGCTGCCCTGTGTGTACTGGGCGTCGACGCTGACGACGGGCGTCTGCGCCAGCGCCGGACTGGCGAACGCAGCGAGGAGAAGCGGGAGAATGAGGAGGCGCATGACGAAGGGGTGAAGGACGTGCAGCAGGGAAGATCGACCCGGACCCGTCAGGTTGCCAGTGGGCGCCGCCGGAGCCGGATGCCTACCAGCCCCAGCAGACCGAGCACGCCGAGCACCGGCAGCGCGGCCTGGACCGGTGCGGACCGTTCCCCCCGGAGTGCCGCCAGCTCCGCCTCCAGCTCCGCGATCCGAGCGTCCTGCGCCCGTGTCCGGGCCTCCAGCGCCTGCACCCCCGCCAGCGCCACGCCGTCGATGTCCACCGTGTTGATCCGCAGGCTGTCCTCGCCCACTCCAAACGCCGCGTAGAAGTCCTGCGCCATCGGGCCCATGTGCCGGATCGAGCCGTCCTGCGCCTTGTAGTTCCACGTCGTCACCGGCACCGACTGCAGCCGCGCCAGCAGCGCCTCGCCGTCGACCGCGGCGAAGTTCTCCTTCAGGTTCCGGTCCGAGACACTCGACCAGGAGCTCCCCCCGGGCGCAACGACGACGCCGGAGCTCAGGTTCTGGCTCGTGTAGAACCGGATCCCGCCGCAGCCGCGCGCCACGAACTGGTTGTTCGCCGTGGCATAGACCGAGTCCGACGAGAACCCGGCGCACCCGTCGCTCAGGATGAGGGAGCCCTGGCGGTTGGCCCGCGCGTTCTTCCCGATGGCGACCGAGAAGTTGGCACTCGCCTTGTTCTGCAGGCCGATGGCAACGGCGAACGCCCCGCTGGCGACACTCGGCCCGATCGTGATGGAGCCGAGCCCATTCGCGATGGAACTAGGCCCCATCGCGAGCGCGTCGTCGTTCGCCGCCTGCGCCCCGCTCCCGATGGCGACGGCCGCCGTTCTACTCGCCGTCCCGTTGAATGCGAACGACCGGGCACCGCTGGCCGTGCTGCCGTTGCCGAGCGCGACCGACTCCGCCCCGCTGGCAGTCGTCGCCAGCCCGGCCGCGAAGCTGCGGTCCCCGCTCGCCAGCGTGTTCTGGCCGAACGCGGCCGAACCGTAGCCGATGTTCGACAGGTCCCAGTACGTCGCGCTTAACAAGCTGACGTTGCCGGCCCGGAAGGCGTAGCGCGACGGGAACCACATCATCCGGTTGCCGGCGCCCGTCGCCGGGATCGTGCCGACGTCGGTCGTGCCGGTGGCGACGACGCCGGCGCCGGTGTCGACGCGGAAGAGAAGAGCGTTGGACGCATCACGCGCCTCGACGGCCGGGCTCTGGGCGAGCGCCGCCGGAGCGGCGACGAGCAGAGTGAGGAGAGCGAGGGTGCGCGTCATGAACGAGAGCGTGTGAGTCGAGTCGTGCCTGGGAGACGGCGAGGTCGGCGCCGGTATGGTCGCCCGCGGCGGACCTGTAGCGGGCCCCCCCGGGGTTTAGCCGTCTGTGCGAGACCGGCCGCGACGGAAATGGGCACCGGCCAGCCCGAGCAGGGCGACCACGCCGAGCGTCGGCAGCGCGGCCTCGAGGGGGCCTCGACCGCCGCCGTCGAGCCGGTCCAGCCGCGCCCGCAGCTCCGCGTTCTCCTCGGCCAGCGCCCGCGTCCGCGCCTCCAGCGCCTGCACCCCCGCCAGCGCCACCCCGTCGATGTCCACCGTGTTGATCCGCAGGCTGTCCTCGCCCACCCCGAACGCCGCGTAGAAGTCCTGCGCCATCGGGCCCATGTGCCGGATCGAAGCGTCCTGCGCCTTGTAGTTCCACGTGCTCAGCGGGATGCCCCGGAGCCGCGCCAGCAGGTCCTCCCCGTCCACCATCTCGAAGTTCTCCTTCCGGTTCCGGTCCGAGACCGTCGACCACGAGCTGCCGCCCGGGGCCAGCTCCACGCCCGACGTCAGCCCCTGGTTGGTGAAGAACCGGATCCCGCCGCAGCCCCGCGCCACGAACTGGTTGTTCGCCGTGGCATAGACCGAGTCCGACGAGAACCCGG
>CAYPVZ010000164.1:0-3520 GCA_964414235.1 uncultured Rhodothermales bacterium
GGCGTCCGTGCGGAAAGGGCTGGTCGTCTTCCAGTTCACCCTTTCCATCGCGCTTCTGATCGGCGCGGCCGGCATCTACCGGCAGATGCAGTACGTGCAGTCTGCCGATCTCGGATTTGACCGGAGCCAGTTGGTCACGATTCCCGTCACGGACCGGGAGGTCCAGGCGGAGATGCAGGTGATCCAGGCCGAGATGCGCCGCCAGCCGGGCGTGGTGCAGGTCGCCACGTCGTCTGAAGACCTGCCCAGCGCGATGAACAACCGCTGGCGCGTCCGGTGGGAGGGCATGACCGACGAGGAGGGGCTCGCGATGGACGTCGTCGGCATCGACGCCGACTACTTCCCGACGCTCGGGACGCGGTTCGTCGAGGGCCGCAACCTCTCCGACCGCTTTCCGAGCGACACGGCGTCGGCCGTCATTCTCAACGAGGCGGCCGTGCGTGCGCTCGGGTGGGAGACGGGCGTGGGCCGTTCGCTGGCGGTCGAGGATCGGCCGAGCACGGTGATCGGGGTCATCGAAGACGTCCGCTCGTCGTCGCTGCGTGAGCAGGTGGGCCCCGTGGTGTATCTCGTCGTGCCTGGGACGACGCGGGCCAGCCCCGACACGTTCGTCCTCCGGGTGGCCGGAGACGACGTCCAGGGGACCCTGGCGGCCCTGGACGCGACCTGGGACCGGTTCGTCCCCGGCCAGCCGTTCACGTATCACATCGTCGACCAGTCCTTCGCGGCCCTCTACGAGGCCGACGTGCGCAACGCGCGCCTGTTCAATGCCTTTACGCTGCTGGCCATCGGGATTGCGTGCCTGGGGCTGTTCGGGCTGGCGGCCTTCATGGCCGAGCAGCGTCGGAAGGAACTGGGGGTTCGGAAGGTGCTCGGCGCCTCCGTCGCCGGGCTCGTCGTTCTCCTCTCCGCCGACTTCCTGAAGCTCGTCCTGATCGCGTTCGGCGTCGCGATCCCACTGGCCGCCTGGGGCATGGGCCGGTGGTTGGAGGCCTTCGCCTACCACGTCGAGATGGGGCCTGGGGTGTTTCTCGTCGCCGGGGCCGTGGCGCTCGCCGTGGCCCTCGCGACGGTGGGCTCCCTCTCCTTCCGCGCCGCCACCGCCGACCCCGTCCGCTCTCTCCGCTCCGAGTAGCCCCGCCTCGGGACCGAGGCCGACTGACTGACTCCACTCGCCATGCTGAAGAACCACCTCCTCGTCGCGCTCCGCGGCCTCCGCCGGCATCCCGGCTACGCCCTCCTCAACGTCGCCGGGCTGGCCGTCGGCGTCGCCTGCTGCCTGTTCCTGCTCCTGTTCGTCCAGCACGAGCGGAGCTACGACCGATCCTACGAGGACCCAGAGCAGGTCTTCCGCATCAGCGCCACCACCGGCGACCGCGAGATCGCGCTGACGCCGCCGCACGTGGCGGCGCTCCTCGCCGACGAAGTCCCGGCCGTCGAGGCGGCCGCGCGGATCTACACCTACGGCAGCCACGCCCTCATCCAGGTCGGCGACGAGACGGTCGAGCAGGACGGCTTTTACTACGCCGACGCGAGCGTCTTCGACGTGCTGACGTACCCGTTCCTGGCCGGCGACCCGGCCACGGCACTCGCCCGGCCCAACACGGTCGTGCTGACGGAGTCGGTGGCGCGGCGCTACTTCGGCGACGCGAACCCGGTCGGGCAGACGCTGCTCTGCAACACCGACGAGACGCTCGAGGTGACGGGCGTGATCGCGGACGTGCCGGACGCCTCGCACCTCCGGTTCGAGCTGCTCGCCTCGCTCCCGGCGTGGACGGAGCCGGAGGCCGTGTGGAGCAACGCCAACTACCACACCTACGTCCGCACGCGCGACGCCGCCTCGGCCGCCGACCTGCCCCGCCAGCTGGCGGCGCTCGTGGACCGGCTGGAGGCCGAGGGCCAGGAGCCGTGGCCGCTCCACGCCATGCCCGTCACTGACCTCCACCTGCGCTCGGACATCGAGTATGACCTCGACTCGACGGGCAGCATCCGGGTGGTCTACGGCTTCGCGACGGTGGCGCTGCTGATCCTCCTCATCGCGTGCATCAACTACATGAACCTCGCCACGGCGCGGGCGGCGGAGCGGGCCGAGGAGGTCGGCCTGCGGAAGTCGCTCGGCGCGCGGCGCGGCCAGCTCGTCGGCCAGTTCTACCTGGAGTCGGCGCTGTTGACGGTCGGGGCGGTGGCGCTGGCGGTGATGCTCGTCGTGCTCGGGATGCCCGCGTTCAACGCGCTGAGCGGGAAGCAGCTGACGGCGGCGTCGCTGCTGGATCCCGGCATCCTGGCGCTTGTCGTCGGGCTCGTCGTCGTCGTGAGCCTGGTGGCCGGGAGCTATCCGGCGCTCCACCTCTCCGGCTTCGAGCCGGTGCGGGCGCTTCGGGGCGGCTCGCGGTCGGGACGCGGGACGGCGTGGCTGCGGCGCGGCCTCGTCGTGGTCCAGTTCGGCATCTCGGCCGTCCTGCTGGCCGGGACGGCCGTCGTGCTCAGCCAACTCCGCTACCTCGGCGACCAGGACCTCGGGTTCGACGAGGCCCACGTCGTCGCGCTCCCGCTGGCCGACAAGACGCTCCGCGAGAGCTATCCGGCCATGGAGGAGGCGCTCCGCGAGAGCCCGGCCGTCCTCGCCGTCGGTGCCGTCAATCAGGTTCCCGGCGAGCTGGGGTGGACGTCGAGCCTGCGGCGTGAGGGCATGACCGATGACGACGATGCGATTTCGACCAAGGGCATGCCGGCTGACGCGTCGGTCGTCGACGGTCTCGGCCTCCGGGTCGTCGCCGGGCACGCGTTCCCCGAGAACCCGCCCGCGCCGGAGGAGACCAACTTCCAGATCCTCCTCAACGAGACGGCCGCCCGCCGGCTCGGCTGGACGCCCGAGACGGCCATCGGCCGCACGGTGACCGTGGACTGGCGGCAGGGCGAGGTGCTCGGCGTCGTCGAGGACTTCCACTACAAGTCGCTCCACGAGGCCATCGAGCCGCTCGCCATCTGGTACGATCCGGGTGCCGTAGGAGCGCTGACGGTCCGGCTGGCGCCCGGCGCGACGCGCGCGGGAATGGAGCACGTCGAGGCCGTCTGGGGTCAGTTCGCGCCGCACCGCCCGCTTTCGTACCGCTTCCTCGACGACGTCTACGACCAGCTCTACCAGAGCGACCAGCGCCTCGGGCGGGTCGTGAGCGTGTTCGCGTTCCTCGCCCTGTTCGTCGCCGGCCTCGGCCTGTTCGGGCTGGCGGCCTTCACGGCCCAGCAGCGGACGAAGGAGATCGGCGTACGCAAGGTGCTCGGCGCGACCGTCCCGGCCCTCGTCGGTTTGCTGACGAAGGACTTCGTCGGGCTGGTGGCGGTAGCCGTGCTCGTCGCCGCGCCGCTGGCGTGGCTGGGCGCCAGCCGGTGGCTCTCGGGCTTCGCCTACCACGTCGCGCTCGGGCCCGTGCCGTTCATCGTGGCCGGGGCCGTGCTCCTCGCCGTGGCGCTGGCGACGGTGAGCGGCCAGGCCCTCCGCGCCGCCAGCGCCGATCCCATC
>CAYPVZ010000164.1:3530-6873 GCA_964414235.1 uncultured Rhodothermales bacterium
ACGGCAAGCGAGGTGGCGCGCGAATCCCGGCTCCAGCGCCGATCCCATCCGCGCGCTCCGCTCCGAATAACCCCCCGCTGGCGAAGACCGCCAATCCCTCATGTTTCAGAACTACCTGCTCACCGCCCTGCGCGCACTGCGCCGCGAGAAGGGCTACGCCGCCCTCAACGTGCTTGGGCTCGCCGTCGGGCTGGCGTGCGCTGCGCTCATCTTCGGCTACGTCCGTCTGGAGCGCTCCTACGACCGGTTCCATGAGAAGGCCGACCGGATCGTCCGCGTCGTCCAGCATCAGCCGGGCAACGACTTCATGGGGTCGGACCGGTTTGCCGTGACGCCCGCAATGCTCGGGAGCGCGATGCGCGATCAGGTGCCTGAGGCGGAGGCCGTGACCACGTTCAATACCGACGAGGACGTGCTCCTGGTGGCGGACGAGCAGCGCGTCCTCGAAGCAGGGC
The DNA here is from genome assembly GCA_964414235.1 of uncultured Rhodothermales bacterium. Taxonomy (GTDB): domain Bacteria; phylum Bacteroidota; class Rhodothermia; order Rhodothermales; family Rubricoccaceae; genus Rubrivirga. The sequence continues at coordinate 3,986 of CAYPVZ010000164.1, forward strand.
TCTGGGCGGATGCCGGCTTCTTCGACGTGTTCTCGTTCCCCCTGCTCCACGGAGACCCGGCCACGGCGCTGGCGGACCCGGCCGCCGTAGTGCTCACCGAGTCGCTGGCGCGCACGCTCTTCGGAGATGCCGATGTGGTCGGTCGCGCGGTCGAGATCCAATTGGAGGACAGCCTCGCCTCCTACACTATCACCGGAGTCGCGGCCGACGTTCCCGCCAACTCCCACCTCCAGTTCTCGTTCGTCCGCAACCTCGCCGGAAATCCCTATTATAGAAACGATATCGCCTCCGACAGCTGGGAAAACAGTTCGTTTTACACCTACGCCGCGCTCAGGCCGGGGGCCGCGGCGGAGACCCTGGAGCGCAGCGTGGCCGCCCTCATCGGGACCCACTTGGAGCCAGACCCGGACCGTGAGCCCAAACGGTTCTACCTGGAGCCGCTGACCGACATCCACCTCCACTCCCACATCGGCTTCGACGTGGGGACGAACGGGGACGCCCGCCTCGTGACGCTCTTCGCGGCGGTGGCGGTGTTGGTCCTCCTCCTGGCGTGCGTGAACTACACGAACCTCGCTGTGGCGCGGTCGGCGGGCCGGGCCCGGGAGGTCGGGATTCGGAAGGCGGTGGGGGCGAGCCGGCGGCAGATCGTCGCGCAGCACCTCACGGAATCGGTCGTGACGGCGCTCGCGGCGTTCGGGCTGGGGCTGCTCGTCGCCTGGCTGGCGCTCCCGCTGTTCGAGTCGTGGATGGACCGGGATCTTAGCGAGACCGTATTCCGCCCGTCGTCGCTCGGGCTGCTCCTGCTCGTGACGGTGGGCGTCGGCCTCGTGTCCGGGGCCTACCCCGCCTTCGTGCTGACGGTGCTGCGTCCGGCGCGCGTCCTCAAGGGCGAGCCGACGGTGCCCGCAGGGCGGGTGCGGCTCCGGTCGGTCCTCGTCGTGGGGCAGTTCGCCTCGGCGCTCATTCTGGTCATCGGCAGCCTCGTCATCTCCCGCCAGCTGGCGTACGTCCACCATCGTCCGCTCGGGTTCGACCGGTCCCACGTGGTCACATTCGACGCCTACGGTCTCCACGCGAATGCCACGGTGCCGGCGCTCACGGACGAGATCGCCCGCCTGCCCGGCGTCCTCGGCGTGACGGCCTCGTCTTCCCTCCCGACGAACGTCACCTCCAGCTCGACCATCGACACGTGGACGGGGCATCCGGAGGGATCCGGCCCCGAGGTCCTGATCTACCAGACGCGCGTGGACGCCGCCTTCTTCGACGTCTACGGAATGGAGGTCGTCGCCGGGCGGGGCTTCTCCGAGGAATTCCCCGCCGACACGCTGGGGGCCACCGTCCTCAACGAGACGGCCGCTCGCGCGCTCGGCTGGACGCCCGCCGAGGCCGTCGGCCGCACCATCGGCTCCCGCAGCGCGCCGGTCGTGGGCGTGGTGCGCGACTTCCACATGCACTCGATGCACCAGCCCATTGCGCCGCTCAAGATGGAGCGGGCGACCGCCTGGATCAACAAGATCTCGGTCCGGGTCCGGCCGGAGGGCCTGCCGGCAACATTGGCGGCCGTCGAGACCCTGTGGCGCGAGCGCTCGGACTATCCCTTCAACTACGCCTTCCTCGATGAGGAATTCGCTCAGCTCTACGCGGCTGACGAGAAGCTCGGGGAGGGCATCCTGACGTTCACCGTCGTCGCGCTCTTCATCGCGGGCCTCGGTCTGTTCGGGCTGGCGGCCTTCACGGCCCAGCAGCGCACCAAGGAGGTCGGCGTGCGGAAGGTGCTTGGCGCGTCCGTCGCCAGCTTGGTCGGGCTCCTGTCGAAGGACTTCCTGCGGCTGGTAGTCGTCGCGTTCGTGGTGGCCATTCCCATCGCCTACGTGGCGACGAACCGATGGCTGGAGGCCTTCACCTACCACATCCCGCTCGGGCCGGGGCTGTTCGCGGTGGCCGGCGGGCTCGCCATCGGCATCGCCCTGCTGGCCGTGTCGGGCCAGGCCCTCCGCGCCGCCACCGCCGATCCCGTCCGCGCCCTCCGCTCTGAGTAACCTCGCCTCGACCCCGAGGCCGACCGACCCCGCATGACTCCGCTGCTTCACCTCCGCGACCTCACCTACACCTACCGCACCCGCCGCGGCGACCCGCCCGTGCTCCAGGGCGTCGACTTCGACGTGGCGCCTAGCGAGTTCGTGACGGTCATCGGCCCGTCGGGCTCCGGCAAGACGACGCTGCTCAACGTGATCGGGCTGCTCGACCGCGCGACCTCCGGGACGTACGCGTTCGACGGCCGCGACGTCGGCGCGATGAAGGAGCGCGAGCGGGCGGCGCTGGCCCGCGAGGCCATCGCGTTCGTGTTCCAGGCCTACCACCTGCTGGACGACCTGACGCTGGCCGAGAACATCGCCGAGCCGCTCCGCTACCAGAAGGTGCCCGCCGACGAGCGCCGCCAGCGCGTGGCCGACGTGCTCGACCGCTTCGGGCTGGCGGCCAAGGCGGACCGCTACCCGGGCGAGCTCTCGGGCGGCCAGCAGCAGCTCGTCGGCGTGGCCCGCGCGCTCGCCGGCCGGCCCCGCCTCCTCCTGGCCGACGAGCCGACGGGCAACCTCCACTCGTCGCAGGGCGAGGCTGTCGTCGGGGCGCTCCGCGAGCTCAACGAGCGCGACGGCGTGACGGTCCTCCACGTGACGCATTCCGAGCGCTGGGCCGCCGACGGCGGGCGCGTCGTCGAGGGGCTAGACGGTCGGATCGTCGCGGACTCTGAGGCCTGACGCCGCCGCCCCGCCCGTGCGCCAGCGCGCGCCGGTGTGCGCTGGCGCACGGCGGGACCGGCGGCTTCGGGGCGGGGGAGGGGCTTTCCTTCTGCGGCACGAGGGTTGGATGGCCCGCACCCGACGACC
>CAYPVZ010000165.1:0-6844 GCA_964414235.1 uncultured Rhodothermales bacterium
CTGTCCGGCCCCCTTGAGGGGGCTCCCGGCGCAGCCGGGTGGGGGTGTCCTTTCGGCCGCCCCTCAATGCCCGACACCCTCCGGCCGCTACGCGGCCACCTCCCTCCAGAGACGAGGGCACGCGGGCGGGGCCCTGCCTCGGCGCCGAGGCGGACCGAGCCGACCGGCCGCGTCCAGCCTCAGCCGCCGACCTCGCGGCGGGCCGCGAAGTCCGCCAGCAGCTCCACCACGGCGTCCTGCGCCCGGTTCACGCGGCTCGTGCTCACCGTGTACCCGTTGCACATGAGCGAGAAGACCAGCGGCCGGCCGGTCGACGTCGTGACGTAGCCCGAGAGCGTGCGGACGTTGTTGATAAACCCGGTCTTCGCGCGGACGTTGCCGCGGGCGTCACCGTCGCGGTAGCGCCGCCGGAGCGTGCCCGTGTAGCCGCCCACCGGCAGCGACGACACGAACGCCTCCCGCACCGCCGGCACCGGATGATGCCACATCACCGAGAGGAGCTCGACGGCGCCGGCCGGCGTCATCCGGTTGGCCCGCGAAAGGCCGGACCCGTCGGCCATGACGACGGAGCGGGGGTCCACCCCGAGCCGACGCAGCGACGACCCGACCGCCTCGGACCATCCGTCGGGCGGCGACGGACCGCCGTAGACCTGGGCCGCCGTCGCCTGGAGCAGCCGCTCGGCGTAGGCGTTGTCCGACTCCTCGTTCGTGTGCCGCACGTAGGCCGCCAGCGGAGCCGAGCGGGTCGTCGCGACACGCGTGAGGTGGCCGTAGTCCGGGATCTCGCTGTACCGGAGCGACACCACCGTCGGGTCGACCACCTCGATGCCCTCGTCGTGGAGCACCTCGGTAAAGGCCCGCGCGAACGAGGCATTCGCGACCTCGTCCGCGTCGTCGGCGACGAGGACCGGGCCGAGCACCGTCCGGACGCGCCGCGCGCGGAGGCTGTCCGCCCAGCCGTGAAGCACGTCGCGCAGCTCGGACCGGCGGCGCCCCGCGAAGGCCGGGTCGCCCGAGCCGCGCACGACGAGCGGGCCCGCCAGCGTGCCGTAGGCGATCTCGCCGTCGGCGTAGAGCCGGGTCTCGAAGCGGTAGTCCGGCCCGAGCACGTCGAGCGCCGCGGCCGTCGTCACCAGCTTCATGTTGCTGGCCGGGATGAACCACCCGTAGCTGGCCCGCGAGTAGAGGACCTCGCCCGATTCCAGGTCGGCGACGTGGACGCCCCACCACCCCGGCACGAAATCGTCGTCGTCGAGGACGGCGTCGATGGCGTCGGAGAGGTCCCAGCGCGTGTACGTCGGCTGGGCGAGGGCGGGGAGGGCGGCGAGAAGGGCCGCGAAGGCGACCAGGGCGCGGGCGAACACGAGGCGGGGGGCAGGCTCCGAACGTAGGATCGTCCTTCCGGAGCGGGCGTGAAGGGGGAAATGGCCCCCCGGCCGAGAAAACCCGTCGGCGGCCACCGGCCGTAGCTTCTCCCGCCCCCCGCCCGCTCGTGTCGCTCCCTGTCCTCGGCATCCTCGGCGGCGGCCAGCTCGGCCGCATGACCGCCCTTGCCGCTGCCCGCCTCGGCGTCCCCGTCCGCGTCCTCGCCGACGCCGAAACCGGCACCGGCCGCCCCCTCGCCCACGTCACCGTCGCCGACTGGACCGACCCCTTCGTCCTCCGCGACTGGGCCGAGGGCTGCGACGTCGTCACCGTCGAGAGCGAGTGGGCCCCCGCCGACCGCCTGCTCGACGTGCTCCCCGAGGGCGTCCGCCTCTGCCCAGGCGTCCCCACGCTGCTCGCCATCCGCCACAAGGGCCGCCAGCGCGAGCGCCTCGCCGCCGCCGGCCTTCCCCAGCCCGAGCACGTCTGGGCCGAGACCCCCGAGGAGGCCTACGACGCCCTGGAACGCTTCGGCCGCGTCGTGCTCAAGCAGTTCGAGGGCTCCTACGACGGCTACGGCAACGCGACCTGCCAGACCGCCGACGACGTCGACGGCGCCTGGGACCGCCTCGCCGCCGAGCCCACGCCCACCCGAGCCGGCGGCCTGCTCGTCGAGGCCTTCGTCCCGTTCGAGGCCGAGGCCGCCGTCACCGTCGCCCGCCGCGCCGACGGCGAGGCCGTCGTCTACCCGGCCGTGCGGAGCGAGCACCGCGACCACCGCCTCCACGCCGCCACCGTCCCCGCCGGTTTCTCGGACGCCACCGAGGCCGCCGCCCGCCGCGTCGCCCTCGACACCATCGCCGCGCTCGACGTGACCGGCGTCGCCACCGTCGAGCTGTTCGTCACCGGGGCCGGCGAGGTCCTCGTCAACGAGGTCGCGCCGCGCCCCCACAACACGGCCCACCTCACGCTCGACGCCAGCCACACCTCGCAGTTCGAGAACCACGTCCGCGCCGCGCTCGGCTGGCCGCTCGGCGACCCGGCCCTCCGCGTGCCCGCCGCGTGCATGGTCAACGTCCTCGGCCAGCGCGAGGGCGACACCGCCCCCGACCTCGGCGCCGCGCTGGCGGTCCCCGGCGCCAGCGTCCACCTCTACGGCAAGGACGAGGTCCGCCCCCGCCGCAAGATGGGCCACGTCACCGCCACCGCCGCCACCGCCGACGACGCCCGCCAGCGCGCCGAGGCCGCCGCCGCCGCCGTCCGGCTCTAGCCGGCCGCCCCTTTCGCCCTCTCCTCGCGTCTCGCCATGTCGTCCCCCCTCGTCGGCCTCGCCATGGGCTCGGAGTCGGACTGGCCCACCATGGAGGCCGCCGCCGACGTCCTCCGCCGCTTCGGCGTCCCGTTCGAGGCCCGCGTCCTCTCCGCCCACCGCACGCCCGACGCCATGGCCGACTACGCCCGCACGGCCCGCCCGCGCGGCCTCAAGGTCATCGTCGCCGGCGCCGGCGGCGCGGCCCACCTCCCGGGCATGATCGCCGCCTCCACCACGCTCCCCGTCGTCGGCGTGCCCGTCCAGACCCGCGCGCTCAAGGGCATGGACTCGCTCCTGTCCATCGTCCAGATGCCCGGCGGCGTGCCCGTCGCGACCGTCGCCATCGGCCAGGCCCAGAACGCCGGGCTGCTGGCGGTCCAGATCCTCGCCACCGCCGACGCTGCCCTCGCGGACGCGCTCGACGGCTACAAGGCCGAACTCCGCGACCGCGTCGCCGAGATGGACCGGACAGTCGCCGAGAACGCGAACAGGTAGAGGCGGGGGCTACTCGCCGCTCTCCAGGAGCAGGTCCGTCTCGCGGTCGGCCTCCGCGCCCGTGACGCGGTCGCGGATGGTCACCGTCAGCGTGTAGAGGCCCGGCTCCTGGCCGGTCGCGTCCAGGAAGAGGTAGATCGGCTCGTCGGCCGTGCTCCCCTGCGCCTCGAAGGCCGACGACACCGCCGCGCGCTGTCGCCCGAAGAGGCGCCGGGCGAGGCGCCGGAGGCCCCGCGACGTGTCCTTCGGGCGGATGCTGGCCTCCACCTCGTAGTCCGACTGGTCGTTCTGCAGCCCGAGCCCGTAGGCCTCGATGTAGAGGTAGATCGGATCGCCGGCGCCGAAGACCCCCCACGGCGCGGGCTGGATCGAGACGCCATCCCGGAAGACACGGCCCGGCTCGGCCCGGTCCGCCTCTTCCACGTAGTACGCCAGCAGAACGTCGGAGAGCTGGAGGCGGGGCCCCGAGAAGTCCGGCACATCGACCTCGCGGCGCTGGACGGCGCTGGTCTGCCCCGAGGCCGTCTCGAACTCGAGCGAGACCTCGTAGCCGTCCGCCGGTGTGGCCGTCATCGGCTCGGTGCTCGTCCACAGCCGGGTCTTGGCGAACGGGACGATCTGGGCCCCGCGGAGGCCGTAGACCGTCCGCCGACGCTCGACGAGCAGGTCGTTCTGGGGCCCGATGAGAAACGCGCCCGTTCGCACGGTCACGTCCACGTCCGCCTGAACGCCGCTCGACGGGGCGTCGCCGTCCATGACCGGGATGCCGTAGTTGACGTAGAGGTCGGTCTGCCCGCCCTCGCCCTTGAACGCCGTCAGGCGGTACGGCAGCTGGACCTGCCGGCCCGGCGCCTCGAACGTGTAGCGCTCGGGCCGGCGGCGAACCTCGGAACGGGCCCGAAGCTCGAAGTCCATCGCCTCCGGGTGGGCCAGCGAGCCCAGCCCGTACATGTCGGCAGGGAGCGAATACAGGCGGAACTGGCCGTTGCGCCCCGGGTCCTCGAACACGAACCGGACGTCGTCGCCGTAGTCCCAGACGTTGAACCGATTCACCTCCGCGAACAGGTCTGGCGTCTCGAACGACGGATCCCGGTCCGGGAGCGACTCGACCACGGCCTGGAAGCCCCCTTCGAGCACCACATCGAGTTGAGGAGGGCCGTAGCGCACGAAGAGGCGGCCGCGCTGGGTGCCCCAGCCCGGGATGTCGAGGTCGTCGGAGCGGTAGAGCAGCTCCGCCGTCGTCAGGCGGGCGTAGTGCTCCGTCCGCCGCTCGTTGGCCGTGTTGAGAAAGCGCGGGTCGCGGCTGGTCCAGAAGCGCTCGGAGAACGTCGTGGGATCGGCGCGGTACGCCGGGATCTCATCGGGCGGGAGGATGAGCGACAGGTCGGTGTACGCCGTGCGCGCCGCTTCGTCCATGTGGAGAAACGCCTGCCGAAAGGCGACCTCGGCCGCCTCGTACTCGCCCAGCCGATGATTCACGAGCCCCGTGTAGAGCCACATGCCGGGATCGTCGGGGAACTGGACGTACATCTCGGAGAGGTACGGCACGACCTCAGCGTACCGGCCGGACAGCACCGCCAGCCGGACGAGGTGGTCGTAGACCGCCCGCCGCCGGGGGTCGCTCTCCAGAGCCTGCCGCAGGTGATCGATGGCGTCGGTATACGCGGCCTCCGCCCGCGCCGTGTAGTCGACGGCTCGCCCCCCCTGGCTCAGAATCGCCGCGATGTCGAACCGGTCGTCGGTGCTGACACCGAACTGGGCGTCGAGGAGGGCCTCCGTAGCAGCCGGGTCCTGGACCACGTTGTCGGTGTCCAGATCGATGCCGAGCGTGTTGCCCTCCTCATCGCGTTCGGCCTCGGCTCCACCACTGATGGGGTCCCGCTCTTCCTCGGGCATGCCCGACGGGGACCGCGTCGAGCGGTAGCGGAGGAAGGGCAGACGGATCGCGTTGTGGAACTGGTAGTAGTCGACGACGGCCTGAGCGCCGAGCTCCTCGTGGGCGAACGGGTTGTCCGGGTCGAGGGCCAGGATCCGCCTGGCCGCCTCGCGGCGGTGCCGGAGCCGGAGGAGCTCCTGGAAGATGTTCCACGTGTCGCCCCGGAGTTGCTCCAGGTTCGCCACGAGGTAGACGACATTCTGCGGATCCAGGTCGATGGCCCGGTTGATCTCGCGGCCGGCCTGGCGCTCATCCCGGTTCGGGTTCCGTTCGTCGAACAGGACCCGGGCGAGGAGATAATGGGCCTCGCCGTCGCCCGGCGCCTCGGCGACGGTCTGCTCCAGCAACCGGGTCGCCTCCTCGAAGCGGCCCTCTCGGAAAGCCTCGGCGCCGCGCTCGTACCCGGCCGAAGACTGAGCCGCTGAGGGACCCGCCATCGCAGCGATCAGGGCAGAGAAGGCGACGAGACGACGCATCGGAGAGGGGGCAGCGAGGGCCAGAACGCGCGGCAGGGGCCGCGGTTGTGCCGGGGGGAATCAGTGCCCCAACATGTCCTGCGAAACTCCATGCGTCAAGGCAACTCGCGGCCCACGGCGGGCCGAGGACAACGGCGCCGAGAACCCCGCGCATAGATGCTCGTGGGACCGACGACCCCACCCCAGACGCCATGGACACCCGCCCCATCGGCTCGCTCGACGTCTCCGTCGTCGGGCTCGGCTGCAACAACTTCGGCTGGCACATCGACGAGGCCGCCTCACTCGACGTCGTCCACGCCGCGCTCGACGCCGGCATCACCCACTTCGACACGGCCGACGTCTACGGCGACGGCGCCAGCGAGACCTTCCTCGGCCGCGCCCTGAGAGGCCACCGCGACGAGGTCGTCATCGCCACGAAGTTCGGCAACGGCACCGGCGGCACGCCCGAGACCGTCCGCCGCTCGGTCGACGCCAGCCTGGAGCGGCTGGGCACCGACCGCATCGACCTCTACTACCTCCACAAGCCCGACCCGGAGACGCCCATCGCGGAGACGCTCGGCGCGCTGGCGGAGCTGGTGGAGGCCGGCAAGGTGCGCGAGATCGCGTGCTCCAATGTCTCCGCGGCGCAGCTCCAGGAGGCCGAGGGCGCCGCGCGCGGGGCCCGGTTCGCCGCCGTCCAGAACGAGTACAGCCTGCTCCACCGCGAGCCGGAAGACGGCGTGCTGGAGGCGTGCCGACGGCTCGACCTCGCCTTCGTGCCGTTCTTCCCGCTCAAGAGCGGGCTGCTGACCGGCAAGTACCGCAAGGGCGACACCGACGCCGACGGCCGCCTCAACGCGGACGAGGGCAAGTTCTCGTCGTACGGCGCGGCTCACCTGACGGCCACCAACCTCGACACCGTCGAGCGCCTCATCGGCTGGGCCGAGGACAACGGGCACACGATCCTGGAGCTGGCCTTCGCCTACCTGCTGGCGCACGAGCCCGTCGCCTCCGTCATCGCCGGGGCGACGAAGCCCGAGCAGATCCGCGCCAACGTCGCCGCCGCCGACTGGCGCCTCTCGCCGGCCGACCTCGATGAGATCGACGCGCTCCTCGCCGAGCCCGTCTAGCTCCCGGAGCGCCGGCCTTTCACCGGCACGTGCCGGAGCACGACCGGCCGCACGAACACGGCCACGCCGACGAGCACGGCCAGCGCGGCGAGCGCCCACGGGTCGGTCCGCACCAGGCGGACGACGAGGGCGACGCCGGCCGCGCTGGCGG
>CAYPVZ010000166.1:0-6792 GCA_964414235.1 uncultured Rhodothermales bacterium
AGCGGGGCGTCGACCGTGGCGCGGCCGCAGCGTCGCCTGACGGTCCCGAGCGCCACGTTGAACGCGATCCGCGTGAGCCACGTCCGCTCCGCGGCCTCACCTCGGAAGGACAGGAGCGCGCGCCACACCTGGAGCAGGACGTCCTGGTAGAGGTCCTCGCGGTCGTCGCGCGTCCGGGCGTAGGCCCCCGCGATCCGCCACAGCGACGGGCCGTGCTCGGCGAGGAGGCGTCGGAAGCGGGCGTCGAGGTCGGGCACGGGGCAAGGTGTCTGCTCGGTTGGTCGCGGCGCGCGCGCCGTCCTTACAGCTCGGCCCAAAAAACACCGCGGCCGGCGCTGGCGCCGTGCGCCGCCAGCCGGGCCGAGGCGCGGGCCCGGATTCCCGCTCGCTTCGCAACAACCGGCGGCAGGCGGGGTACCTTCGATCTGCCGGCCGCCCCGGAGCGATCCGAGGCCCGCCGGCAGAGTGAGGGCACGTCCCGTACGGCCAGCTCCCTCTGAATCCCGCCAGGGCCGGAAGGCAGCAACGGTAGGAGGTCGATGCGGCGCGATACGGATCGCGTGCCCTCACTCTGTATCCGGTCCCCACGGTCCCCCGGCTCGATGCTGACGCCTCTCCTCGCCCAGGCCGCCGCCCCGCAGGGCGGGCTTTTCGGCAGCCCGATCCTCATGATCGGCCTCCTTTTCGTCGTGATGTGGTTCACGATGATCCGCCCCCAGACCAAGCAGGCCAAGCAGCACCGCGACCTCGTCGCCGGCCTGAGTAAGGGCGACCGCGTTGTCACCGTCGGTGGGATCCACGGCACCATTCGCCAGATCGACGAGCGCACGATCCTCCTGGAGGTCGATGGCGGCACCAAGCTCCGCATCGACAAGGGGAAGGTCGGGTACACGCTCTCCGACACCCCACCCGCCGAGGCCTAGCCTCCCCTCGATGCCCGACGCCGAGACGCGGTTCGATTCAATTCCGGACGCCGTCGAGGACGTCCGCAACGGCAAGCTGGTCGTCGTCGTGGACGACGAGGACCGCGAGAACGAGGGCGACCTGATCGGCGCGGCCGAGCTCGTCACGCCGGACTCGGTCAACTTCATGGCCCGCGAGGCGCGCGGGCTGATGTGTGTGGCCGTCACGCGCGAGCGCGCCGCCGCGCTCGACCTGCGGATGATGGAGCAGGCGAACACGTCGCTCCACGACACGCCGTTCACGGTCTCCGTCGACTACCGCCACGGGACCACGACCGGCATCTCGGCCGCCGACCGCGCGGCCACCGTCCGCGCCCTCGCCGATCCTGAGGCTCGGCCCACCGACTTCGCCCGGCCGGGCCACATCTTCCCACTTCGCGCCCAGACTGGCGGCGTCCTCCGCCGCGCCGGCCACACCGAGGCCGCCGTCGACCTCGCCCGGCTGGCGGGCCTCCGCCCGGCGGGTGTGCTCATCGAGGTGATGGACGACGACGGCACGATGGCCCGCGGCGAGCGCCTCCGCGCCTTCGCCGACCGCCACGGCCTCCGGCTCATCACCATCAAGGACCTCATCGCGCACCGGATGCGGACCGAGCGTCTCGTCGAGCAGGTCGTCGAGATCGACCTGCCGACGGACCGCGGCGACTTCCGGCTGGCGGCCTACGAGGAGGTCCTCACCGGCGACGTCCACCTCGCGCTGACCAAGGGCGGACCGTTCTCGCCCGACGAGCCCGTCCTCGCCCGCGTCCACAGCCAGTGCATCACCGGCGACATCTTCGGCTCGGCGCGCTGCGACTGCGGCGAGCAGCTGGCGGCGGCGATGGCCCAGATCGAGCGCGAGGGCCGCGGCGTCGTGCTCTACATGAAGCAGGAGGGCCGTGGCATCGGCCTGCTCAACAAGCTCCGGGCGTACAAGCTGCAGGAGGAGGGGATGGACACCGTCGAAGCCAACGAGGCGCTCGGGTTCAAGATGGACCACCGCGACTATGGCGTCGGCGCGCAGATCCTCCGCGACCTCGGCGCCTCGAAGCTCCGCCTGATGACGAACAATCCGCGCAAGCGCGTCGGTCTGGGCGGCTACGGGCTGGAGGTCGTCGAGCGCGTGCCGCTGGAGGTCGAGGCCGGCGCCCACAACGCGCGCTACCTCCAGACCAAGCGTGACCGGATGGGCCACCTCCTGGAGCACCTCTCTGGACACGACCGCGAGGCGCTCGCGACCGCCCTCGGCGACTGAGCCACCCGCTGGCGACGGGTGCGCCAGCCGGGCATGCCGAGACGGCACTCGGTCAGCGCTCGGCGCGCTGGCGGAGGCGGCGGACGGCATAGGCGCCGCCGGCCACCGCCAGCAGCGTGAGCCCGCCGTCGACGGGGACGGCAGAGATCGGGGCGCCGCCGTTGGGGAGCTCTGGGGTCTGGAGCAGGAGCGCGAGCACGGGGAGGAGCGAGAGCAGCATGGGAGCAGGAGAGAGGCCCCAAGCGGCGACGCCGCCCGGGAGGCAGGGGCAGGAGTTAGCGGACGACGGTGAGGCTTCGGCTTTCGGCGAACGACGCGCCGACGGCGCGGACGACGTAGGCGCCCGGCGCCAGCCGCTCACTGCCGAGCGCGACGTCGCGGACGCCCGACACCACGCCGTCGAGCGCGACGGCGACCTCGCGGCCCAGCGCGTCGATGATCGATACGCGGACCCGCTCCGCCGTCGGGACCGCCAGCCGCAGCGTGGCCGCCCCGCGCGTCGGGTTCGGACGCGCCAGCGAGACCTCGGCCTCGCTCACGCCGGCCTCGCCCGCGGTCGATCCGGTCGGGACGACGCGGACCGCGAGGCGGCCAGCCGTTGGGTGCCCGTTGACGATGTCGGCGCCGGTGAGGTCGACGGCGTAGCGGCTGCCCTCGATCATCTCGACCTCGGCGCCCGACTGGCGGTCGACGAGGAAGGCCCGCCAGCCGGTCGGGAGCGCAGCCGTCCAGGTGACCTCGGCGGCCGTCGCGACGCCCGTCAGCCCAAGGGCGAGGTCCACCTCGACGGGACCGGCCGGGGCCGCTGGGAGCATGGCCTGCATCAGGCCCGGCCCGCCGACCGTCTCGACTGCGGCCACCCAGACGGCCGGGTTCCCCAGCGGGGCCAGCGTCGGCACGTCATAGGCGTCGGCGCCGACGGCGCCGCCCTCGACGAACACGGCCGTCGCCCCGCCCGAGATGGCATGGCCGTCGAGCGGGCCGCCCGTCGCCACGGCCGAGACATGGACCGCGACGTAGGGCGCCGCCGTCTGTGCGACGGCGCGTATGACGGCCGTTGGCGCGTCAGGTGCCGTCAGCGACGGACTCGTGCCCGTCGCGCGGACGAAGAAGCCGGTGCCGGCCGGGATCACGCCCGAGGCCATGGGCCCCGCCCCGCTTCCCGCGTTCACGTCGGCGTTGAACGAGGACCACCCCGAGGTCGGCTCGTACCCGAACGCCGTCGCGGCGACGTTGGTGGTGGCCTCGTCCCAGACGGTGTTCCAGTCGAGCGCGCTCCGCTCGGGGTTGCCGAGGAGGTTCCAGCCGTCGTCGGCCGAGCCGTTGTCGGTGTAGCCGAGGAAGGCGTCTCCGGCCTCGGCCCAGGTGAACGGGAGCGCGGGCTCGGCGCCGTACACCGGGAGTGCCTTGGGGAAGCCGTCATCGGCTCCGTCGAGGTCGTCGTCGCCGAAGAGGTAGACGGTGGCGCCGTCGCCGGGGGCGAACGGGACGAAGCCCGGGGTGGTCGCCCAGCCCGTGGCCATGGCGCCGGGTACCGCCTCTTTGTAGCGGTAGACGGAGGGCGGGCCGCCCTCGTAGTCGTAGTCGGAGCCGCCCTGGGTCCAGACGGGGGCGAGGAAGCTCGCGAAGGTCTCGGCATCGCCGGGCGCGGCGAGGAGGTGCCAGCCCTCGGCCGTCCCCACCGACACAGTCGGCGGCGGCAGTGAAATCGCGCTGACGCGCCCCCCTCCATACTCCGTGACGAGGATTCGGAGGTTCGAGACTTGGGTGAGCCCTACAGGTCCCAAAAGTCCGGTCACGAAGTCGGTCCGGGCGACCGGGTTGCCGCTGGCGTCGGAGATGACCGAGACCCGGTTGGCCCCATACTCTGCCACCAGAACGCGACCGTCGGCGAGTTGGCATAGGCCGTAGGCGTTGTTGAGCCCGGTCACGAAGTCGGTCCGGGCGGCCGGGTTGCCGCTGGCATTGGAGATGACTGAAACGCGGTTGGCGTCCCGATTTGAAACGAGGACCCGGCCGTCGGCGAGTTGAAGAAGGGCAGTCGGAGCGCTGAGTCCGGTCGCGAAGTCGGTCCGGGCGACCGGGTTGCCGCTGGCGTCGGAGATGACCGAGACCCGGTTGGCCCCATACTCTGCCACCAGGACGCGGCCGTCGGCGAGTTGGAGGATGGCGTTTGGAGCGCTGAGCCCGGTCGCGAAGTTGGTCCGGGCAGCCGGGTTGCCGCTGGCGTCGGAGATGACGGAGACCCGGTTCCCGCTCTGCTCGACGACGAGGATGCGGCCGTCGTCGAGCCGCTGGATGTAGAACGGGTTGCTGAGCCCGGTGGCGTAGGGGCTCGTGGTCTGCGCGCTGGCGGCGGCCGCCAGCAGGACGGCGGCGAGGGTGAGCGCGGCGAGGCGCGCGGGGGGCGAAGCAGAACGTGCGATCACGACGTGAACAGATGGAGCCGGAGGAGAGAGAGCCCGCCCGGGCGCTGGGCGTGCGGCCCCTAGGTTCCCCGGTTTCCCCCGTCCCGCGCCGCGCAAACACCGACTGCGATCGGACATTCAGCGACTGAGATCGGACATCTCGCCTCCAAACCGCCAGGCCGGCCGCCTCGGCGCCGCTGTCGCGTCAGGACTCCCGGTAGTGGTTCGGGGCGACGCCGTACGCCTCGCGGAACGCCGCCCGGAAGCCGGAGGGGCTTCCGAACCCGACCTCCCACGCGATCTCCTTCACGCTCAGCTCGCCCGCCTGGAGCAACGCGACGGCCTGTTCGAGTCGGACCCGGCGGACGTAGTCGCTCGGCGCCTCGTCGGTGAGCGCTTTCAGCTTGCGGCGCAGCTGGCGGGGGCTGAGCCCGAGCGCGTCCGCCAACTCGGCGGCGCCGAAGTCGGTCTCCGGCAGGCGGCGGCGAACGAGGGCGTCGAGGCGCTCCAGAAAGGCCGCTTCCGTCGGGGCGAGGTCGCGCGGGAGGTCGGGGCTCGACGCTCGGCCGGCGGCCCAGGCCGCGCGGAGCCGGCGCCGGTTCTCGATGAGGTTGGCGACGGAAGCCTCAACCTCGGCCGCGTCGAACGGCTTGGCGAGGTAAGCGTCGGCGCCGGCGCCGAGCCCGGACAGCCGGCTCTCGACGTCGGCGCGAGCGGTGAGGAGGAGGACCGGGACGTGGCTCGTCCGGACATCGGCCTTGAGCGCCGCCAGCAGGGCGAACCCGTCGAGCCCGGGCATCATCACGTCCGAGACGACGACGTCGGGCACGAGGTCGATGGCGCAGGAGACGCCGCCGGCCCCGTCGGCAGCCTCCTCCACCCGGTACCGCTCGCCGAGGAGCGTCGCCAGGTAGGCCCGGAGGTCGGCGTTGTCCTCGACGACGAGGACGAGCGGGCGGTCGTCCTCGGAATCCACCGCCGGCCTCGGCGCATCATCGCGGGGGGCGGTGGAGAACGCCGGGGCTGGTGCGGGGCGGTCGTCGCGGATCTTCGTCTTGGCGGTGCCGGGCGGAAGCGTGACGGTCACCGTCGTGCCGACGCCGAGCTCGCTGGTTGCCACGATGGTCCCGCCGTGGAGCTCGACCAGCTCGCGCGCGAGCGCCAGCCCGATCCCCGCGCCGTCGCCGATCCGCGACGGCGCGGTGTCGGCCTGGAAGAAGCGGTCGAAGAGGTGCGGCAGGTCGCCGGCCGCGATCCCGATCCCGGTGTCCTCGATCTCGATCCGGGCGCCGGTGCCGTCGGGCGCCACGCGGACCGCCACATGGCCGCCATCGGCCGTGAACTTGAGCGCGTTGGCGACGAGGTTGTAGAGGACCGTCTCCAGCTTGCCCGGGTCGAAGGCGACGACCACGGGCGCGTCCGGGGCCTCGAACGTGAGGGCGACCCCGGCCGCCGCCGCGGCCGAGTCGAAGGCGGCGACGCGGAGCCGGACGAAAGCGGCGAGGTCGAGCCGCTGGCGGCGGAGGTCGAGCATGTCGCCGTCGAGCCGCGAGAGCAGCAGGAGGTCGTCGATGAGCCGCTGGAGGCGCCCGCCGTTCGCTACGGCCCGGTCGAGAAGCGGACGCGCCCGGTCGTCGACGGAGAACCGGCCGTCGCGGAGGTCGCGGACCGGACCGAGGAGCAGCGCCAGCGGCGTCCGCAGCTCGTGGCTCACGTTCTGGAGGAACCGCGCCTTGACCTCGTTGGCCCGCCGGAGCTCGATCGTCCGCGCCTCGACCGTCGCCTCCAGCTCGCGCTGGCGGCGCGCGAGCGCGCGGATCCGCCCGCGGACGGCCAGCACGACGAGCCCGGCGATGGCGAGCACGGCCAGCGCGCGGAACCAGCCGGTCTCCCAGACGAACGGCTGGCGCACGAGGGCCAGCCGCGCCGGCTCGCTCCAGGAGCCGCCCTGCCCGGCCAGTACCTCGACCGTGTAGTCGCCGGGCGGCAGGTTGGTGAACGCCTCCGAGCGCGCCGCCCCGACCTCGCGCCAGTCGTCGTCGTAGCCCGCCAGTCGGACGCGAAACCGGACGGTCTCGGGGTCTGAGAACGTGATGCCGGTGTAGCGGATGCGGAGGTCGCGCTCGCCCGGTCCCATCACGAGCCCCGTCGCCCGCCACTCCGCCTCCGGAATCTCGCGGTTGCCTAC
>CAYPVZ010000167.1:0-6758 GCA_964414235.1 uncultured Rhodothermales bacterium
TTGCCCATCGCCTCGAACGCCGGCCGGGCCACGTCGAGCGCCTCGGCGTCGCCGCCGACGAGGTAGACGAGCGTGGCAGCCTCGGCCTGCGGGCGGGAGCCGGAGACGGGCGCGTCCAGGAAGCGGGCGCCGCGCTCGGCCACGAGCCCCGCCAGTTCGCGGACCCAGCCGGGCGTCAGCGTGCTGGACTCGACGGCGATCGCAGCGGGGCTCAGGCCGGCGAGGGCGCCGGCGGGGCCGGTCCAGACCGCGCGCGAGGCCTCGTCGTCGGTGACCATAGCGATCACGAGGTCGGCTCGGTGGGCGGCCTCGCGGGGCGTCTCGGCCACGTCGGCGCCGAGATCGCGGAGAGCGTCGGCGGGGCCGGGCGAGCGGTTCCAGACGGTGACGTCGTGGCCGGCGTCGAGGAGGTGGGCGGCCATGCGGGCGCCCATGGCGCCGAGGCCGAGGAAGGCGATGGTCATGTCGAGGCGGGCGGGTCGGGTGGAGCGCCCCTGAAACGGATGCGCCCCGTGCCGGGCTCCCGCCGCGCGGAGCCGCGCGGGTAGGTTGCGGCATGACGCTCTCGCTCGACCTCCTGGCATGGACCGCGACGCTGCTGTCGGGCGGCGCCCTCTCGGCCGGCGTGGGCCTGGGGGCCGTGCTGCTGGCGAAGCGGACGGGCAGCCGGGAGGCCAACCTCGCGCTGGGCCTGCTGCTGTTCGTGGCCTCGGCGCTCGTGCTGTACGTGCTGCTGCTCTACGTCCAGCCGCCGGGGGAGCACCTGCGCGTCGTGTTCGCGCCGCTGGCGTTCACGTTCGCGGTGGGGCCGCTGCTCTACGCCTACGTCCGCGCCCGCCTCGGGCGGGGCAGACCGGGAGCCGGCCACTGGGTGCTGCCGCTGGCGCAGGCCGTCCAGGTCGTCGGCGTGGCGCTGGCGCCGACGCGGCTCCAGCAGGTCTACATGGGGCAGGTCTTCGCGCCGTGGGGGGCGACGGCGCAGACGGTCGTGTTCGCGCTCAGCCTGGGGACCTACCTCGTCCTGAGCGGGCGCCTGCTCGCGGGCGACGTGCCGGCGTACGAGTGGGCGCAGGCGCGCGACCGCTGGCTCCGGCGCGTCCTCGCCGGGGGCGCGCTGGCGCTCGTCGCCATCGTCGTGTTCAACCTCGTCGGGCCGCTCTTCCCGGACCAGCCGGGGCAGCAGTTCTACGGCCTCTCGTGGGTGGCGTTCGTCGAGGTGCTGATCTACGACGTCCTGCTCTGCGTGCTCGCCGTGGGCGGCTACGTGCAGGCCGAGATCGGGGGCGAGCGGGCCGAGCCGGAGCGCAAGGAGCACTACAACCTGGAGCCCGCGCTCACGGCGTCGCACGCCGAGGCGCTCGCGCGGCTCGTGGCGACCGAGCGGCCGCACCTCGACCCGAACCTCTCGCTCGGGTCGCTGGCGGACCAGCTCGGCGTGACCGAGAAGGTCCTCTCGTACCTGCTCAACGAGACGCTGGGCACGACCTACACCGACTACGTGAACGGCCTCCGGGTGGCGGAGGCGCGGGCCCGGCTGGCGGACCCCGCGCACGCCCACCTGACGGTCCTCGGCGTCGGCCTCGACGCGGGCTTCGCCTCCAAGTCGACGTTCAACCGGGTGTTCAAGGAGCAGACGGGCGAGACGCCCTCGGCGTACCGCCAGCGGCTGGCGGCGGCCGCGCGTCCCGACGCCTCCTGAGACCTCTTCCGGGCGTCCCAATCGGTCCGTGGGACGGGATCCGGGCGGATTCGGGGGTTCTTGGGGTCGTCGCCGGGAGGGTCTCGGCGGCGATCACCAGCCTCCGATGCCATGTACCGCTTCGTCCTCCTCGCGCTGCTCGTCCGCGCCGCCGCCGCGCAGTCGCCCTACGACATGCCCCAGCCCAACCCCACCGTCTGGCCCGAGTGCGCCGCCGGCCAGATCCAGGTGATGCTGCTCGGGACGGTCCACATGGCCAACCCGAACCTGGACGCGGAAAACGCGGACGTGCCGGACGTGCGGACGCCGGGGCGGCAGGCCGAGCTGGACACGCTCGTCGAGCGGCTGGCGGCGTTCGCGCCGCAGAAGGTGATGGTGGAGTGGGTGTGGGGCGAGGAGCAGGCCCGCATCGACTCGGCCTACGCGGCGTACCTCGCCCACGACGGGCACACCGAGAGCCGCGACGAGGTCGAGCAGGTCGGCTTCCGCCTCGCCCGGCGCCTCGGGCACACGGCGGTCTACCCCATCGACTACGCGCGCTCGATGCAGCTCGGCGCGGTCCGCCAGTTCCGGGCGGCCGGCGGCGAGACGATCCACACGATGGACTACGGCCGCCTGGTGCCGGAGCGCCTGCGCGTGTCCGAGGACTCGCTCCTGCGCGCGCTCACGCTGACGGAGTACTTCGTCTGGCTCAACGACGACGTGACGCTGCGCGGCAACCACTTCGAGATGTTCGCCGGCCTGCTGGGCGCGGGCGCGGGCGACGACTACGCGGGGCCGGACGCGCTTACAGCGTGGTATGGGCGCAACCTCAACATGGTCCACCACATCCTGCGGAGCGTGGAGCCCGGCGACGCGCGCGTGTTCGTGCTGGTCGGCGCGGGGCACGTGCGGGCGATGCG
This sequence comes from uncultured Rhodothermales bacterium, assembly GCA_964414235.1. Classification (GTDB taxonomy): domain Bacteria; phylum Bacteroidota; class Rhodothermia; order Rhodothermales; family Rubricoccaceae; genus Rubrivirga. The sequence goes on from CAYPVZ010000167.1 coordinate 2,602, forward strand.
GCATTTTTTGGATGAGGCGCCGCACTTCTGCCCGGTCAGCCCGCTGGGGGTGTTGTCGGACGCGGGCTGAGCGCGCCCGCGCCGGCCCGTGCCGAGGTCGGGCGGACCGTCGCAGCGGTCGGATGGGCTCTTGCACGGGTCGAATGCCTCATTGCACCGGTCGAATGGGCTCTTGCATCGGCCGAGTGCCCCATTGCATCGGCCGGATATGCCATTGCGTCGGTCGAATGCCCCGTTGCAGAGGTCGAGTGCCCCCTTGCAGAGGTCGAATGCCTTCTTGCAGAGGTCGAATGCGCCATTGTGTCAGTCGGACGGTCCGGTGCGCTCCGCATACGGCCTCGGGGCCGGGGCCTCCGCTTCGGCGCCGAGGCGGAGGGGGTCGGCCACGGCTAGCGCGCGACGGTCAGCGAGCGGACCTGGCGCTCTCCACTCTCGATGTGGGTCACGCGGAGGACGTAGGCCCCGGCACTGAGCGCGCGGGTGTCGACGTAGAGCTGGAACCGTTTCGCCTCGGCGACCGCCACGGACTGGTCCCGGACGACGACGCGTCCCAGCATGTCCACGATATCGACGCGGTACGTTCCTTCGAGGCCCGCGTCGAGAAGGAGGAAGATCTCGTCGCGGGCGGGGTTCGGGAAGGGCCCCGTCGCGGAGAACGAGCCGGAGAGCGGGGCCGGGCTGTACGTACCGGTGCTGACGACGTCGACCTGGCCGAACCAGGCCAGGGCCGCCGCGCCGTCGACCGCGCCGTCGACCGCGGCGCCGCCGAGAAGGTCGGGAGCCGCCAGAAAGAGACGGGAGACGACGGTCTGCCAGGTCACTCCATCGACTGACGTCTCCGCGACGAGTCGGTCCCCGGTCCGACCGAGGCGGAGCCAGGCGGCGGCGTCCCAGGCCCCGACGACGAGGCGTTCGTCGCGCGGGCGCTCGGCTCCGGAGCCGCTCCGGAGTCGGAAGACGACCTCGCCACCCGCCGTCGCCAGAAGCATGGCGACGGCAGCGTTGGACTCGGTGCTCTCGAGGAGGGCGATCCCGGCTCCCCCCTCGGGGTCGGCGGCCGAGATCGCGTCGATGCGGACCGTCACGGAGCCGTCCCCAGCGATGGGCTGGCGGACGACGTGGAGCGCGCCACTGCCCTCCGCGCCCCCGCCTATCACGACGAGCCGACCGGCAGGCCCGACCCCGGCGGCGCCCGCGACCACCGGATTCCCGATGTCGACGCCCTCGCCCCCTCCCGGGAGCACGCCGTCTGCCTTCAGGGGACTGATCACGGCCGCGGTCTCAACCCCTCGCACACGGACGCCGTCGGCGACCGACTCGGCGAAGAGGACCTGAAGCGTGTCGTCTTCGGCGAGAATGCTGGGGTACCGGGCGGGGTGCCACTCTCCATCCTGGTGAAGCTCCACGCCAAGCACCTCGGGATCCGTCGTGGAGGCGGGGACGGCGACGCGAGACAGCAGAAGCGGCTGGGCGAAAAGTGCCTCGACGCCGTCGGCGGTGCTGGTGAGCGTCGCCGCCGCGCCGATGTTGGTCTCAGCCGGGTCCCACTCACGGAACCTCCGGGTCGTCTCGGTAACCAGGCCCTCGCCGTCGGTGACGGCGACCGTCGCACGGTAATGGGCCGTCTCGCCCGGCGTCGCGTGCGGGAGCAGGAGAAACGAGGCTTCGGGCGTGTCGGCTGTAAAGAAGCGCGCGTGCTCGTGGTCGTTGTGGACGAGGTCGACGGTCCACGCGTAGCTCAGGTCCGCGTCGTCCTCGTACGGGTCGTGGGCCTCGGCGCGGAGCGTGAGCCGTTCGCCGACCTGGAAGACGTAGGTATCGGGCGCGGTGATATCGACCTCGGGAAGCGCGCGTCCCACCCGGACCTTCACGGATGCCCGGCCCTCAAGCCCGTCCACGTCGGTCACGACGACGGTCGCGACGTACGTGCCGCTCTCGGCGTAGGCGTGCGCGACCTGCTCGCCCTCCCCCGTCGTGCCCTCACCGAAGGCCCAGGCGTAGGTGAGCGGGTCTCCGTCGGGGTCGAGCGACCGGGACGCGCTGAACGTGATCTCGGCCCCGGCCACCGCCGCCTGCGGCGACGCGGAGACTCGCGCGACCGGCGGGCTCCCACCGTCGCCGGCATACCGGATGCGGACGACGGCGCTATTTATGATGTCGACACCGAGGAGGCACCCGGTCGCCGGCTCGTAGGCAAGATCGACGATGTGGCCGAAGTCCTCCCCCACGAGGAAGACCGACTCGATGCCCTCGGGCCCAACGCGGGCAGCCCGAACCCACTGGCGAGCGTAGTCAGCGAAGAAGAGAGCGCCCTGGTAGGCCTCCGGGTAGGCCGTGCCCGTGTAGACGACGCCACCGGTGATGGAGTTGGCGACGGTACCGGCTGGCGACGACAGGGCAGGGTCCGAGTGGCTCCAGTAGGCGTAGGGGAATGTCAGGCGCCCGGGGAGGGGCTCGGAGCAGGATGGGGGGTCGACCACTCCCTGCGCAGGTCCATAGGGGTCGGGCCCCTCATAGCACGGCCACCCGAAGTTCTCGCCGCCGGCAGCCCGGTCGATCTCCTCGTAGGCCCCCTGTCCGACGTCGCCGATGAGCAGAACGCCGGGCGCCGTCTCACCGGTCTCGGCCGGGGCGACGGTGAATCGGAACGGGTTACGCAATCCGAGGGCCCACACCCGTGAGGCTGCCGCGAACGGGTCGCCGGTGTAGAACGGGTTGTCGGAGTAGCCGCCGCCGGTCTCGGGGTCGATCCGGAGGATCTTGCCCGAGAGGCTGTTGACGTCCTGGGCTCGGAACGAGCCGATGTCCTGACTGGGATGGACACCGAGTGTGGGGTCGGTCGAGAAGCAGTCGTCGTAGAGGCCACCGGTATCGATCTCGACGGCCCAGCTGCCGGAGTCGCCAGCTCCGACGAAGAGAGACCCATCATGGCCGAAGGCCACGGTCCCGATGGAGTGCGAGATGAAGCACGAGGGGACGCCGTCATGATAGTCGTGTCCGAGGACGACGTGCCGGCTGTCGAGGTCGGCCCGGTTGGGATCGCCGGCCCGGCTGGAGTACCGTGTGACGCGGCCAAAGGCCCTCAGGCCGTCCTCGGGTCGGGGTAGCGGAGAGTCATCGACCGTGTAGAGGAAGTAGATGTCGGGCGTGTCGGGGAAGTCCGGGTGGAGGGTAAACCCGAGCATCCCGCGCTCGGCGCTGTCAAAGACCTCGGAGCGCAGGTTGATCCAGGGCTCCGGCAGCAGGGTCCCGTCCGGGAGCACGATCCGTAGCTCCCCTCCCTTCATGAGGACGAAGATCCGGCCGTCCCGCGCCACCTTGACCGCCACGGCATCGAAGATGGCCCCCGGCGACGTCACCGGCTCGACGTAGAACCCCGTATCTGCCGACGGCGACATGACGGCACTCTGGACATCGGCACGAAAAGCCTGCGCCTGGACCACGCCACCCGCAAACCCCACAAAAATAAAGACGACGCGTGCAAACGGACTGCGAAGCATTGGCATGGCCGAATGAGAGGCCCCCAACCTAACCGCCTTCCTTGTGCACGCAGATGCATTTCCCGTGCTCTTGGACTCGAGAAGTGGAGAGGACGCCCACCCCAATACCGAAGCGAATGGAGTTAGCGCGAGGGGGGCGCACGCCCCCCCGCCCCGCTCTCCAGCCGGGTTCTCGTGGGGTAGCGGTGGAGGCCCCGTCTCGCCCCTCTCCGAGGAAAATCGAACCCACGCCCCGGGCGTAGGACCGAGACGGGGCGTCCCCAGGGTCTCCGCCTCGGCGCCGAGGCGGGCGGGGCCGGCTCGCCCCTACTCCTCGCGCATCGCCAGCGCGGGGCTGGTGCGCGACATCCGCCACGCGGGGTAGATGCCGGCCAGCAGCGCCGCGACGACGGCCAGCCCAACGGCCTGCGCCAGCACGGCGGGCGAGACGGCGAAGGCGAGGGTCCACCCGAAGGACCGGACGTTCACGACGAACACGAGGACGGCGGCGAGGGCCAGCCCGAGCGGGAGCGCCAGCAGGCCGGCCCAGAGGCCCATGGCGCCGGTCTCGGCGAACACCATGCGCCGGACCTCGGCGGCGGTCATGCCCGGTGCGCGGAGCATCGCCAGCTCGCGGCGGCGCTCCGGATTCACCAACGACTCCAGCAGCGGACTGCC
>CAYPVZ010000168.1:0-6744 GCA_964414235.1 uncultured Rhodothermales bacterium
CTCTTTGCCCTCGTCCTGCTCCTGGCCGCACCTGGGGCGCAGGCGGCGGGGATCGTCTTCCGCTACCTGCCCGGTCGGGGCGCACTCTCGTCGGCGGTCGTCGCCAGCGGCGTCGACGAGGGCACGTACCTCACCGCGCGCGACCTCCCGGCTCGCGGCCCCGGCGGGTGGGGCCTCCAGGCCCCGCTGGCGGCCGAGTTCGAGGCGCCGGGCTCGACGCTCCGCAGCGACGCGACGGGCACGATCTCGCAGCCCTTCGGCCCGCGCCTGACGGCCGAGGCGTGGGTCGTCCTCTCGGAGGCGACGGGCCAGACGGTCCTCGTCTCAAACCGGGTCTCCGACACCGGCAACTTCACGCTCGGCTTCGACGGCGCGACGCCGTTCTTCGCCGTGTACGCGGCCGGCCAGGAGATTCGCGTCGATGCGTCGGCGGCGGTGGCGGTGAATGCGCCGGTCTGGGTCGCCGGAACGGCCTCGTTCGACCTCGGGGAGCAGACGCTCCACGTCGACCTGTACGTCAACGGCCGGCGGGCGGCGTCGGTCGCCAAGACAATGGCGGTCCCGTCGCCGTACCCGATCGCGCAGCCGTTTTTCGTCGGGACGGAGGCGGCAGGGACGCCCGCCAGCTTCACGATGACGGGCCGCCTCAGCGGCCAGCTTCTCGCGGCGACGGTCCGCGACTACGTGGCGGCTGAGGCCTACCTCACGTCCTCTATCCCGTTCGACGGCGGCCCCTACTTCGGGCTGCCGGACTACCACGACTACCCGCTCGCCGACGGCCTGATGCCGATGGACCAGCGGATCCAGGACAACCCGACGGAGGTCCAGCGGCGGTTCTTCGTGCCCTACGTCAACGACGAGTTCGTGCCGCAGGGCACGGCCACGCACGTCTCGGACGACGCGGCGCTCGTCTACCTCGCGTACTACCACCTCACGCGGAGCGGCAGCACGGGCCAGCGGCGGTCCATCATCGCCGAGATCGACGCCGAGACCGGCCACGTCCGCCGGACCTTCCGGCTCATGGGGACGCTCGGCTACTCGCACGCGGGCGGCATCGCCTACGTCGACGACGCGATCTACGTCTCGTCGTCGAGCACGCTGGAGCGCTATCCGCTCCCGGCCTACGACCCGGACGCGTCGCCGTACGTCGATCTCGAAGCCGACGCCTCGGGTACGATCTCGGTCTACGGCCGGGCCTCGTTCGTCTCGGCCCACCGCGACACGCTCTGGGTGGGCGACTGGCGGACGTCGAGCCAGGAGGCGCCGTACCTCTACGCCTACGCCCTCGGCGCCGACGGCAAGCCCAGCGGGGCTGCGCCATCCATCTTCGCGCTCCCGCGCAGCGTCCAGGGCGTCGACCTGTTCGAGGCGCGCGGCGAGACCTACCTCTTCTTCTCGCGCAACCGCAGCCAGAGCCGCGGCGAGGCCGAGATCCTCCGGGTCAAGCGCAGCGCGCTCCGGCGGTGGACCGAGCCGGCCATCGACAGCACGATCACGACGGCCTACGGCATCGAGGACCTCTCGTTCTTCCCCGACGGCTCGCTCTGGACCAACTCGGAGTCCAGCGCGGACCGCTACCAGCGGGGCTCCAACGCCTGGACGGCTTACTACCCGTTCGTCTACAGCCTCCCGGCGCAGGCCGTCCTCGGCGTCACGCTCAACACCCGCCAGTCCGGCGGGCCGGAGGTCGGCGAGGTCCGCCTCGACGCGGCGCCGAATCCGTTCCGCGACCGGACGACGCTCCGGGTCAACGTCCAGCGCGCGGGCGTCGTGCGGCTCCGGGTAACCGACGTGCTCGGCCGAGAGGTCGCGACGCTACTCGACGGCCCGGTCCCGGCCGGCGCCACGACGGTCGATTGGGACTCGACGGCGCAGGCCGCCGGGTTGTACCTCGTTGTCGTCGAGGCCGAGGGCGGCCGGACGACGCGAACGATCACCCTCGCCCGGTAGGCCGTGAACGACGGTCGCCTCCTCCCTGCGCTCGGCTTCCGGCTGGCGGTGCTCGCCGCCGTGGTCGGAGCCGCCGGCTGCGCCTCGCCGGACGCGCCCGCCGAACCCGTCGTGGCGACGGTCGGCGACGCGGAGATCCGGGCGGAGGACTTCGCGAGGAGCTTCGAACTGGGGTTTCCACACCTCAAGAACGGGGACGACCCCCGGCAGGCCTACCTCGACCACATGATCGCCGAGGTGCTGCTGGCGCAGGAGGGCTACCGGCTGGGTCTCGACACGACCGCCGCCGTCCGCGCGCAGATGGACGACCTGCTGGATGAGCTGCTGGTGGAGCAGGTGTTCGAGCGTGAGGTCAACAGCCGCGTCTCCGTCAGCGACGCCGAGGTGCAGCGGGCGTTGCAGGAGGAGGCCGTCCAGTTCCGCCTCCGCTACGTTCCGGCCGCGACGCTGGACGAGGCCCGGTCGGTCCGCGCGACCATCGAGGCGGAGGGCTTCGACGCCGCGCTTGCCCGCCAGCTGGCCGCCCGCCCGGACCTGGAGCTGCGCCCGGAAGACTTCGTGACGCCGCTGCTCGGCCCGGCCGAGGTGCCGGCGCCGGTCCTCGACGCCATCCGCGACCTGCCGATGAACACGCCGTCCGCGCCCATCGCGGCGGGCGGGCAGTACCTCATCGTCGAGGTCGCCGACGTGCAGCGCCAGCCGGTCGGGCTCGACCCGGAGGCGCGCCAGCGCGCCCGCGAGACGCTGGAGCAGCAGCAGGCGAAGGCGCTCGCGCGCGAGTACGTCACGGGCCGGATGCAGCCGCTCGGGCTGACGCTCAAAGCGGGCGCGTTCCGCGAGCTCACCGCCGCGCTCTGGGACTGGACCCGCACGTTCGACGCGCCGCCGCTCTCGCTCGCCTTGGCCCTCGCCGCCGACCAGAGTCCCGAGGCCGACGCCGTCCGCGCCCGCCTCGGCGACGTGCTGGCGACGACCACCGACGGCCCGATGACCGTCCGCGACCTCCTCGACGGCTACCCGTCGCGCCGCTACCCGCTCTCGGCCGACAGCCGCGACGCCTTCCAGGGCAGCCTCTACGACGCCGTCGGCCTGACGCTCCGCGACGCCGCGTTCACCGCGCAGGCGCGCCAGCAGGGCTGGGACGAGGCGCCCGAGGTGACGGCCGACCTCCGCCGCTGGCGCGACAAGTGGGTCTACCAGGCCATGGTGGACTACATCGCCGACACGACGGCCGTCAGCGACGCCGACGTCGCGACGTACCGCCAGCAGCACGCGACCTACTACGACGGCCTCGGGCTCGCGCCGGACGCCCTCGCGGCTCGCCTGCGCGACGACGTGCGGCGTGCGAAGGCCCGCGCCGCGCTGCCGCGTGTCGTCGCATCGCTTCGAGAGCGCTACCCTGTAAGCATTCATGCCGACGCGCTGGCGGCGGCCGTCCCCGAGACGGACGCGACGCCCGGCCTGCCGGTCCTGCTCTACAAGGCCCACACCGGGCGCCCGATCTACCCCATCGCAGATCCCGCCTGGTAACCCCCCACCGTCATGTCCTACATCCTCGCTCTCGACCAGGGAACCACCAGCTCCCGCGCGATCCTCTTCGACCAGGCCGGCGCCATCGTGAGCGTCGCCCAGAAGGAGTTCGAGCAACACTTCCCGAAGCCCGGCTGGGTGGAGCACGACCCCGAGGAGATCTGGTCGTCCCAGGTCGGCGTCGCGACCGAAGCGCTCACGCGGGCCGGCTTCCGGCCGCGCGACGTGGCCGGCATCGGCATCACCAACCAGCGCGAGACGACGGTCGTCTGGGACCGCCGCACGGGACGGCCGCTCTACAACGCCATCGTCTGGCAGGACCGCCGAACCGCCGGCTTCTGCGACCAACTGCGCGAGGCGGGCCACGAGGACACGATCCGCGACAAGACCGGGCTCCTCATCGACGCCTACTTCTCCGGGACGAAGGTCCGCTGGATCCTCGACCACGTCGACGGCGCCCGCGAGGCCGCCGAGGCGGGTCACCTCGCCTTCGGCACCATCGACAGCTGGCTCGTCTGGAAGCTCACCGACGGCGCGCTCCACATGACGGACGTGACGAACGCCAGCCGGACGCTCCTCTGCAACATCCACACGGGCGGCTGGGACGACGACCTGCTGGAGATCCTCGGCGTGCCACGCTCGATGCTCCCGGAGATCCGCTCCTCGTCGGAGATCTACGCCAACACGAGCGGCGAGATCTTCTCGTCGCAGACGCCCATCGCGGGCATCGCGGGCGACCAGCAGGCGGCCACGTTCGGGCAGCGCTGCGTGGAGCCGGGGATGGCGAAGAACACCTACGGCACGGGCTGCTTCATGCTGCTCAACACGGGCACGGAGCCGGTCGCCTCGACGAACAAGCTGCTCACGACGATCGCCTGGCGGCTGGGCGAGGCGCCCATCGAGTACGCCCTGGAGGGGAGCGTCTTCGTGGCGGGCTCGGCCGTGCAGTGGCTTCGCGACGGCCTCGGCATCATCCGCACGGCGCCCGAGGTCGAGGTGCTGGCGGCGTCCGTGGACGACAACGGCGGGGTCTACCTCGTGCCGGCCTTCACCGGGCTCGGCGCGCCGCACTGGGACCCGTATGCCCGGGGCACCCTCGTGGGCCTGACGCGCGGCAGCACCGCCGGCCACATCGCCCGCGCCACGCTCGAAGGCATCGCCTTCCAGGTGGCCGACGTGCTGACGGCCATGAAGAAGGACGCCGGGCTCGACCTCGCCGAGCTGCGCGTCGACGGCGGCGCAGCGGCCAACGACCTGCTCATGCAGATCCAGGCCGATCTGCTCGGTGTGCCGGTCGTCCGCCCGAAGGTGACCGAAACGACGGCGCTCGGCGCGGCCTACCTCGCCGGACTGGCGGTCGGCTACTGGGCCGATGGCGACGAGATCGCCGCCCAGTGGCAGGTGGACCGCCGCTTCGAGCCCGCCATGGGCGACGACCAGCGCGCTGCCCTCACCGAGACCTGGACCCGCGCGCTCGACCGCGCCCGGGGCTGGGCGCAAGCTGATTCCGCATAATGCCCCTCGACTCTCCGACCCGCCCCGCGCTTCTCGACCGGCTCCGCCGCACGCCTGGCTACTGGGACCTCGTCGTCATCGGCGGCGGGGCCACCGGCCTCGGCACGGCCGTGGACGCGGCCGCCCGCGGCTACTCGACGCTCCTCCTCGACGCGAGCGACTTCGGCAAGGGCACCTCCAGCCGGAGCACGAAGCTGGTCCACGGCGGCGTCCGCTACCTCCAGCAGGGCGACCTGTCGCTGGTCCTCGACGCGCTCCGCGAGCGCGGCCACCTCATCCGCAACGCGCCGCACCTCGTCCACGACCAGCCGTTCGTGGTGCCGTGCTACAAGCGCTGGGAGCGGTTCTACTACGGCGTCGGGCTGAAGCTCTACGACTGGCTGGCGGGCCGGCTCGGCTTCGGCCGCTCGCGCCTGCTCACGCCGGCCGAGACGCTGGAGCACCTCCCGACGATCAACCCGGACGGGCTTACGGGCGGCGTGCTCTACCACGACGGCCAGTTCGACGACAGCCGGCTGGCGGTCAACCTCGCGCAGACCGTGGCCGACCTCGGCGGCGTGCCGCTCAACTACATGCGCGTGACGCGCCTGCTGAAGCAGGAGGGGAGCGTGTGCGGCGTCGTGGCCGAGGACGTCGAGACGGGCGAGGCGCACGAGATCCTGGCCCGCGTCGTCGTCAACGCGACGGGCGTCTTTACGGACGCGATCCGCCAGATGGACGACGCGAGCGTGGCGCCGGTGATCCGACCGAGCCAGGGCATCCACCTCGTCCTCGACCGCGAGTTTCTCCCGGGCGACTCGGCGCTGATGCTGCCGCACACGGACGACGGCCGCGTGCTCTTCGCCGTCCCGTGGCACGGCCGCGTCGTCGTCGGGACCACCGACACGCCGGTCGACCGAATCGACCTGGAGCCGCAGCCCTTCGACGACGAGGTCGCGTTCCGGCTCGAACACGCCGGCCGCTACCTCACCCGCCAGCCCACCGAGGCCGACGTCCTCAGCACGTTCGCCGGTCTCCGCCCGCTCGTCAGCGAGGGCGGCGGCAAGCGGACCGCCTCGATCTCGCGCGACCACTGGCTCAACGTCTCCGACTCGGGCCTCGTGACGATCACGGGCGGCAAGTGGACGACCTACCGCAAGATGGGCGAGGACGCCGTCGACGCCGCGGCCAAGACGGCCGGGCTGGAGCGTCGGCCGTCGGTCACCATGCACCGCCGGCTCCACGGCTGGCTCAGCGGCCCGCCGACCGACCGCGCGCTCGCCGTCTACGGTGACGACGCGCCCGCGCTCCGCCAGCTGGCGGCCGAGCTGCCCGGCGGCCTCGACCGGCTGCACCCGGACCTCCCGTACTGCCGCGCCGAGGTCGTCTGGGCCGCCCGCCACGAGCTGGCGCGGACCGTCGACGACGTGCTCGCGCGCCGCACGCGGTCGCTTCTCCTGAACGCGCGTGCGAGCATCGAGGCGGCCCCGGAGGTCGCCGCGCTCCTCGCCGCCGAGCTGGGCCACGACGAGGCCTGGGAGGCCGATCAGGTCGAGGCCTTCGTCGAGATCGCCCGCGGCTACGTCGTGGGCGAGGTCCCTGCCGTTCCCGAACCCATCGCTGCCTGAGACTCATGGCCCGCCTCGGTCTTCTTCTCGCCCTCGTCGCTGCCGCCGGCCTGGCGCCCGCCGCCGCCCAGCCGGCCGTCGGGGTCGACTCGGCGCACGTCGGGCGGCTGGCGCTTTTCGTGCTCGCGGGCCAGTCCAACAT
>CAYPVZ010000169.1:0-6716 GCA_964414235.1 uncultured Rhodothermales bacterium
CGACAAGTCGACGATCGAATTCCTGCAGGGCTTCGCGGGCGAGTACCGCGAAGACACCGTGAGCCGGACCGAGGCCCGGCGGCTGCTCAAGCTCATCGACCGCAACCAGGTCCAGAAGCTGATCCGCCAGGGCTCGATCAAGGCGCGCAAGGTGAAGGGCGAGACGCGCGTGAGCGTGGGCTCGGTCGAGGACTACCTCATGACGCTGGAGGTGACGGAGTAGGGCGGTGCCGCCTGCTCTCCGGCTCCTGCGCCCCGCCAACCTCGTCCTCTCGCTGGCGGTCGTCGCCGTCGGGGGGGGCTCGCGCGGGGCGGGGCCGCGTTCGGGCCGGCCCCGCTCGTGCTGGCGATGGGCGCCGGCGCGCTCGTCGGGAGCGCGTCGAGCGCCGACAACGGCGTCGCGATCGACCGGGTCAACCAGCCCGGCCGGCCGGGCGCCTCCGGGGCCGTCTCGCCGGCCGACGCCCGGACGCTCTGGCTCGTGCTGACCGGGCTCGGGCTCGTGTTGTCCTTTGGGGTCTCGGCCGAGGTGGGGGCGCTGGCGGCGGCCTCGGCCGTCGCGCTCTGGGCCGACAACCGCGGATTGAAAGGGTACCCGCTGGTCGGCAACCTCGTCGTGGCGGCGGTGATCGCGGCGGCGCCGCTGCTCGGCGCGCTGGCCGTGGGGGCCGTCCCCCCGCCCGTCATGGCGGCCGTGGGGCTAACGTTCGGGATCGTGCTGGCGCGCGAGATCGCGAAGGACGTCGAGGGCACCGTCCGCGACGCGCTCGGGGACGCGCGCGCCCGGCCCGTGGCGTGAGGCGACCGCGAGGCGGCGTGGGTGGCCGTCGGCGTGATCGGGGCGACGCTGGCGGCGCTGCCGCTGGCGGTCGCGCTCGGCGTGGAGCGGTCCTTCCTGGCCTACGCGCTCGGCGCAGCGTTCTGCCTGCTCGCGGCGGCCTGGGTGTTCGCCGTCGGGACCATCGCGCGCGGGCGCGTCCTCCGCCGCTCGGCCACGCGGGCGCGCCAGTGGCTCCAGGCCGGCCTGGTGGCTGGCGTCGTCGCGCTGCTGGTGACGGCGCTGGGGTGAGGCGGCGGCGTCTCTCGCCAGCGCGCCGGGGGAGGCTCGCCAACTCCCGGTGAAGGGGCACCCGCGCCGAGCAGCGTACGTTTCGCAGCGAGACCCCGCCCGGCCATGAACTTCCTCTCGAACCCCCTCGTCGCGCGCCTGCTGTGGGCGCTGCCGCTGTTGCTGGTCGTCATCGCCATCGCCACGACGCGCGCCGGAGTCGAACAGCGCGCCGTCGACGCGCACGGGCAGGTGGTGGAGGCCGAGGTGACCGGGCTCGACCTCCGCGAGCGGAGCGAGATCACGCACGGGCGGGTCGGCCTGCGCTACACGCCGCCGGGCGCCGACGCCCCCGTCGAGCGCCAGGTGGAGCTGCCCATCATCCTGCTCAAGGAGATCGAGGCCGACTTCGACGCGACGCCGGAGGGCCAGACGATGCGGCTGCCCATCGTCATCTCGCCGGAGACGGACCAGATCGTGCTCGGCGCGCACCGGCGCGGGACGTGGCTGCTCACGTTCAGCCTCGCCGGCATGGCCGTCATCGGGGCCATCGTGTCGGCGTTGCTCGTGGGGGGATGGAACCGGTTCCTCGCCCGCGAGGGCGACCCCGCGCTCCGGGCCGGCGGCATCCCGGCCTGATCGCCGCCACGGGCGATCCCGTCGGCCGCGTGATCGTTCGGCGAACCGGATCGGATCGGGCGCGGCGGTAGAACCTTGCCGTCCAGGGCCGCCTCGCACTCAGGCCCGCGTGTGTGACCGATCTCCTCGCTGGCGACGCGCGCCAGCTCGACCCCGGCGCCGTGTTCGACGCCATCGCGGACGCGCTCGTGGAGCCGGGCTGGGCCGTCACGCCCGGCTTCCTCTCGCCCGACGAGGCCGCCGCGCTCCTCGCCGAGGGCCACGCCCTCCGCGACGCCTTCCACCAGGCCGGCATCGGCCGCGGCGGTGAGCACCAGGTCCACACCGCCGTCCGCGGCGACGAGGTGCTGTGGCTCGACGAGGCCACGACGGCGCCCGCCCAGCGGCGCTACCTCGACCGGATGGCCGCGCTCCAGCAGCACCTCAACCGGGCCCTCTACCTCGGCCTGTTCGCCTACGAGACGCACTTCGCCGTCTACCCGCCCGGCGCCTTCTACAAGCGCCACCTCGACGCCTTCCACGGCCACCGGGGCCGGACGCTCTCGTGCGTCCTCTACCTCAACCCCGACTGGACCGACGCCGACGGCGGCCACCTCCGGCTCTACCTCGACGGCAGCGCGCCCGAGCCCTACGTCGACGTCCGCCCCGAGGCCGGCACGCTGGTGACGTTCCTCAGCGAGCGGTTCGAGCACGAGGTGCTCCCGGCGACGCGCGAGCGGGCCAGCGTCACGGGCTGGTTCAAGGTTCGCACCTAGCCCGCCACGGCACGGAGGCGGAGCGCGCCGAAAGGGGACGGGCCGTACGTTCGCCCCCGGCCCGCCCTCCGGAGATCTCATGCGCCTGGTCGTTCCGCTCCTCCTCCTCGCCGCCTGCGGCCCCCGGCCGACGACTTCCGACGCCGTGCCTGCCGACGCCGCGCTCGTCTACGAGTGGAACACCGGCAGCCTCCCGCCGGCGTACCACCGGACCGAGACGATCCGGGTGGCGCCCGACGGCGCGGCGAGCCTGGAGGTCCAGCGCAGCTACGGCGGCGGCCTCTCGCAGACGTGGCCGTTCCGGCTCGACGACGCGGCCCGCCAGCGGCTCTACGCCGCGCTCCAGGAGGCCGGCCTCGGCACGCGCTGGCGGGAGGAGTCGGACCCGCCCATCGGTGGCGCGTCGTGGACGGCGAGCGTGACGGCCGACGGCCAGACGACGCGCGTCCCGAGCTTCGTCGTTCCGCGGCAGCAGGGGGCGAAGGAGCGCGTCGGCGAGGCCGTTCGCGCCGTCGTGCCGGACTCGGTGGCCGCGGCGCGCGACGCGTGGCTGGAGGCGACCGAGGGCGAGGAGCCGTAGCCGGCCGGTCTCGGGCCTACCCGAGCGCCTCCGGGTGCGCGTCGACGAACCGCTCCAGCTGGCGGGCGGCGCGGGCGCGGACGGTGGCCTTCAGGAACGGCGTCCAGCCCAGGAGGAGGCCGGGAAGCCCGAGCGCCTGCCGGGCCCACGTCCAGAAGGGGAACCGGTCGCGGTGCGTCCGGATGAGGCCGTCCTCGAAGGTGAACGCGGCCCGGACGTCGTTGCGGACGCGCCGGTCGGTCTGGGAGAACGTGTAGGTCGCCACCCAGCGCGCCGAGCCCGTCGCGTCGCCGGCTTCGATCTCGGAGGCCTCGACGGCCAGGTCGGGGCCGGCGGCGCAGAGCATGCGCCACATGGCGCCGGCGCGCGGGCCGTGGAGGTCGAAGACCTCGTCCTGGAAGTGGACGTCGGGGTGGTAGCAGGCGGCCATGGCGTCCGCGTCGCGCCGGGCGAAGGCGTCGTAGAAGCGGGCGACGAGGGCGGCGTTGGGGTGGGCCATGCCGCAACGTAGCGCCGCGCTGGCGATGCGCGTCCGCCAGTGGGGAGAGGACGCGGCAGCAACGAAGCCTCGTGGGTACCATCGGTACGGTCTCGTCCCCATCTCCTGCGCCAGAATGCCGACCAGCCGACGCCCCAGATGGACGCGTGGACTGGTGGTGCTGTCGGGCGTCCTCATCGCCGTTGCCGTGGTTGCTTTCGCGGCGGTGCTCGGCTGGGTCGAGGCCAGCGATCTGCCCCGGATCGGGCCGTGGGTGGATGCCAATCTGGGGCTGCTCGTTCTCGGACTTCCACTGCTGATCGCCGGGCTCTGGCTGGTGCAGAAGGCGGCAAGCCGCACAGGCAACCGTGCGGAGGTGAAGCAGGCCGACATCGAGGAGAGCCTGAAGCGGTCCTGGCCCCAGGACCGGCGAGACCTCTTGGCCCGGCTCCGATCCGACTACCAGGGGCTGCTGGATCGCTCCCTCCGGCACGAGGTCGGTGAGGCGCTCAGCAGGGCGGGGGGCGCGTCGAGCATCAAATTCCACCTGCCGCTCCCGGTGTTGCTGCCGTCGATCCGGCGGCGCACGGGGGAGGAGGTGGGACCGATCCGGCGGACGGACTCGCTCCTCAAGGAGTACGACGACGCGGGCCAGCGGCTCCTGATCATCGGCGACCCCGGGGCCGGGAAGTCGACGTTCCTCCTCGAACTGGCGGTCCGGCTCGTCGAGCGGGCCCAGCACGACGTCGCTCTCCGCGTGCCGGTGATCGTGAACCTGGCGGATTGGGGGGAAGAACGGCGGTCCCTCGGCGAGTGGCTGGAGGCGCGGCTGCCCGTCGTGCTCGGGACCAGCCGGGCGTTCGCACGGGCGCTCGTCCGCGATCATGCGCTCCACCTGCTGCTCGATGGGCTCGACGAGGTCGAGGAGACCCACCGCCCGTCCTGCATCGAAGCCATCCACGCCTACACCCGGGAGCGGCCGGGGGCGCTGGTCGTGTGCAGCCGCTCGCAGGAGTACCGGGCCCTGCGCGACCGGCTGAGGGCTCCCATGGTCGACGAGCTGGATCGGCTCGACACCGTCGAGGTGCTTCCGGTCGATCTCGACGAGGCGATCCGCGATCTCGACGCCGTCCCTGAGGCCAGAGAGGTCTGCGAGGCACTTCGACGTGCAACGGAGTCGCGCCAGATCGAAACGACCCCCCTCGTCCTGAGCGTCATGCTCCTGAGCTACCTCGGGACGACGATCCGGGACTTCGGGACGCTCCCGGTAGAGGAGCGGATGCGCGCGCTCTGGGACGACTACCTCGTCGAGATGCTCGCCCGCCGCCCCTCCCGCTACGCCCCGGCCGACGTGCTCTGCTGGCTGTCCTGGGTCGCGGTCAAGATGAAGGCTGGCGACATGACCGACTTCCTTCTCGACCGGATGCAGCCGAGTTGGTTCGAGAGGCCTCGTCGATATCGTCAGGCTGTTGGGCTTGTCTTCGGGTTGGTTGTAGGGCTTGTCTTCGGTCTTGTCTTCGGCCTTGTCTTCGGGCTGGTGGTCGGTCTTGTCTTCGGGCTGGTCGGCGGACTGGTCTTTGGGCTAGGCGGCGGGCTGGACGGCGACAACTCCATCAAGCTTGCCGAATCCATGCGTTGGGACTCACAGGCTGCGATGGAAGGACTCCGAAAAAAGTGGAAGGACAGGTTGGGCGGCGGGCTGGTTGGCGGGCTAGGCGGCGGGCTGGGCGGTGGGTTAGTCGGCGAGCTTGGCGGCGGGCTTGTCGTTGGGCTGGTGGTCGGTCTTGTCTTCGGGCTTGGCGGCGGGCTGGTCGTGGATGGATTCATCGTCTCGTCCGTACAGACCGCAGAGAGCCCGGGATTTAGAGTGCGCCAGACACTCGTCAATGGGCTTGCCTTTGGGCTGGTGGTCGGTCTTGTCTTCGGGCTTGGCGGCGGGCTAGTCGGTGGGCTGGTGGGCGGGCTAGGCGTTGGGCTTGTCTTCGGGCTGGTGAACGGGCTTCTGGACCGGGGGGGAGGGGGGATCCGACACTATGTCCTCAGGGCGTTGCTCGTCGATGAGGGCCACCTTCCCTGGAGAACCGAAGCGTTCCTCCTCCACGCCGCCAACCTCCTGCTCCTCCAGCGCGACCGAGACCTCGTCCGGTTCCGCCACCTCCTCCTCCGCGACCACCTCGCGGACACGGTATACCAGAATCCCGAGCGCATCGTCGAACTGGCGGGGCGCGTCCGCCAGCGCGTCAGGGACGGGGCGTCCCTCGCCGCCACGTGAGGGCCTCCGCCACGGCGCGGAGGCCGGTCGGAGGTCAGAAAACGGCTCCAGAGGGCCACAAGCGATCCTCGGAGGTCCACGGGTCCATCCTCCGAGGTCCGCGCGAGGGCCTCGGAAGGCCATCCGGTGATCCTCCGAGGGTCACCCCCCGATCTTCGGAGGGTCGGCGCCGATCCTCCGAAGGTCCCCTCCCGATCTTCGGAAGGTCACCGGTCGATCCTCGGAGGATCACCCATCGATCCTCCGAAGGTCACCGGCCGATCCTCCGAAGGTCACCCATCGACCTTCTGAAGGTCATCCATCGATCCTCCGAAGGTCACCGGTCGATCCTCGGAAGGTCTCCCCTCGACCCTCCGAGGTCCGGCGCGGGGCCTCGGAGGATCGGGGCGGGGCGTCAGGAGGCGTCGGAGCCCGAGCCGCGCCCGGATGGGCGGTTGAAGCGCGCGCCGAGGTCGGCCGCGACGACGTCGGCGCCGGGGGCGCCCGCATTGGCGGCGGCGCGGACGGCCCGGTAGTGGAGGAGCGCGGCGGCGTGGGCCTCGCTGCCGGCCACCATCGAGGTGTCGCGGGCGAGCGAGGCGAGCTGGTCGAGCCGGGCGGCGATGCCGTCGAGCGCGCGGTAGGTCGCGAGGTCGGCCTCCAGCTCGCCCACGTCGAGGAAGCTGGGGAAGAGCTCGGCCCGCTCGCGGCCGTAGCGGGCGGCCTTCTCGGCGAAGGTCAGCGTGCGGTCGCCCAGCTTGAGCATCTCGCGGCGGTCGTCGGCCGAGAGCTCGACGGCGTGGGGCTCCAGCGCGGCGCGGATGGTGTCGAGGGCGCCCTGGATCTGTTGGACGGCGTCCTCGGGGAGGGCGGAGATGCGGTTCGTCATAGCACGAGGGGGATGTGGGGGGACGAACGCCCAGAACATAGGGCAACCCACTCGAATATCGACCCCTCACCTGCGA
>CAYPVZ010000170.1:0-6676 GCA_964414235.1 uncultured Rhodothermales bacterium
CCGGCAACGGGCAGGCCGGTGCCCAGCTGCGCGCCGACGCGGTGAAACTCTCGGCGCTCGTTCGCGACCGCCAGCTCCGCGCGCCGTCGTCGCTCGACTTCGGCGAGGCAACGTTCCGTGAGGAGACGGCAGCCGCGGTACGGCTTCAGAATCTCGGGGTCGAGCCGCTCACGATCTCCGGGCTGGCGACGGCGTCGGGGACGGTCCGAGCCACGGCAACCCCGCCGTTTGCCATCGGACCGATGGCGACGCTCGACGTGCCCGTCGTCCTCACGCACCGCGGTCCCGGCCTCGTCCGAGACACGCTCGTCGTCACCAGCGACGACCCGACGGCGAGTCAGAAGCGCATTCCGATCGAGGTCGAGTTTTTCGACGCGTTCGCCGTCGTGGACGACCGCGACGCGGGCTATTCGGAGAGCGGCGCGTGGGCGACCAGTTCGGCCCAGGCCTACGGGCCGAGCAGCCGCTACGCGTTCATCGGCTCGGGCTCGCCATCGGCCACGTTCACGCTGGAGGCGCCATTCGATGGGATCTACGCCGTCGAGACCATCGTCCCATCGAGCGAGAACGCCACGTCAGCAGCGGGGTACGCCGTGAGTGCCGGAGGGGCCGTTCGACTTCAGGCCGTCATGGATCAGCGCGGCGGCGACAACCGCTGGCGAACGCTCGGCACGATGGCGCTGGACGCCGGCGACGCGGTCGAAGTCCGCGTGTCCGCCCCGACGAGTGAGGCGGGGGGGAGCGTCCTCCGCGCCGACGCCGCCCGCCTCCTCCGCCTCGGCGACGCCCTCACCGAGGTCGTCTTGGACGACGCCGACGACGCGGCCTACCGTGAGACGGGCTCCTGGCAGACGAGCGTGGCCCAGGCCGTCGGCGGATCGAGCCGCTTCGCGCCGTTTGGCGGCGACCCACGCGCGACGTTCGAGATGACGGCACGCCGAACCGGGCCGCACCTCGTCTCGATCATCGTCCCCGAGACCGTCAATGCGTCGCAGCAGGCGCGCTACCGGATCCTCCGGAACGGCGCCGAGGTCGGGGCGACGACGGTCGACCAGAACGAGGGCAGCGGCGCGTGGCGGTCGCTCGGCGCGTGGACCGTCGAGGCCGGCGACCGGCTGGCGGTCGAGGTGAGCAACGCCGAGACGTCGGCCTCGAACCGCGTGCTCCGCGCCGACGCCGTCCGGCTGGAGTACGCAGTCGCCACGGACCGCCAGACGGCGCCCGAGGCGACGCTCGCGCTCGGGCCGCTCTCCCCGAACCCCGCGCGCGGCGCGGCCCGCTTCACGGTTTCGCTCGGCGCTGCGACCGACGTCCGAGTCGAGGTGTTCGACGCCCTTGGTCGGCTCGTCGCGGTTCCGCTCGACGCGCGGCGGCTGGCGGGCACGCACACCGTCCCGGTCGACCTCGGCGCGTGGGCGGCGGGCGTCTACCTCTGCCGCGTCCGCGCGGGCGACACGCCGGCGACGCAGTTGTGGACCGTCGCCCGATGAGCCCCGCCTCGGCGTCTCCGTCGAGACACCGAGGCGGAGAGGGCTAGCCGCCGTCGGCCGGGGCGATCTGGAACCCGATCGGGCGGGCGCCGCGCGGATCTTCCTGCTTGAGCTGCTTCCGCATCCGCTCGTACTCCTTCTCGACCTCGGCCGTCACGCTCGGGCGCGTGTCTTCGAGCGCCCGCTCGAAGTCGCTCGCGGTCACCGTGTCGGTGTCGAGGTTCGCGCGGAGCGCGAGGAGCCCGGCCTTGCGGACGAGGTTTTCGAGGTCGGCGCCAGAGAACCGTTCGGTCTTCGCAGCCAGCGCGTCGAGGTCGACGTCATCCGCCAGCGGCATGGCGCCAGTCTGGATCGAGAGGATCCGGCGGCGACCCTCCTGGTCCGGGACCGGGACGTAGACGATCTCGTCGAAGCGGCCCGGGCGGAGGAGCGCCGGATCCAACAACGTCGGCCGGTTCGTCGCGCCGACGACCACGACGCCCTGCAGTTCTTCGAGCCCGTCCATCTCGGCCAGCAGCGTGTTGACGACGCGCTCAGTCACGTTCGAATCGCCGAAGCTGCCGCCGCGGGCGGGCGCCAGCGCGTCGATCTCGTCGATGAAGATGACCGTCGGCGCCACCTGGCGGGCGCGCTTGAACAGCTTCGAAACCTGCTTTTCGGACTCGCCGACCCACTTCGACAGGAGGTCGCTGGACTTTGTCGCGATGAAGTTGGCCTCGGCCTCGCGGGCGACGGCCTTCGCCAGAAGGGTTTTCCCGTTCCCCGGGGGGCCGAACAGAAGAAAGCCGCGCGCCTGGCGGATGCCGAGCCGGCGGAACGCGTCGGGGTGCTTCAGCGGAAGCTCGATGCCTTCCTGCAGCTGGCGCTTCGTCTCCTCCAGCCCGCCGACGTCGTCCCAGCCGACGTTCGGCACCTGGATCTGGATCTCGCGCAGCGCGCTCGGCTGGACCCGCTTGATGGCGTCCGAGAAGTCGTCGTTCGTCACGACCAGCCGGTCGAGCACCTCGGCCGGGATCTCGTCCTGTTCGAGGTCGATCTCCGGGAGCAGGCGGCGGAGCGCCGAGATGGCCGCCTCGCGCGCCAGCGCACCGAGGTCGGCGCCGACGAACCCGTAGGTCGTCCGCGCCAGCTCGTCGAGGTCGACGCCCTCGGCCAGCGGCATGCCGCGGGTGTGGATGTTGAGGATGTCGCGGCGCCCCTGCGTGTCCGGCACGCCGATGACGATCTCGCGGTCGAAGCGGCCCGGCCGGCGGAGCGCCTCGTCGAGGGCGTCCGGCCGGTTCGTCGCGCCGATCACGACGACGTTGCCGCGCGCTTCCAGCCCGTCGAGCAGCGTCAGCAGCTGGGCGACGACGCGGCGCTCGGTCTCACCCGTCTCGTCGCGCGCCGGCGCGATCGAGTCGATCTCGTCGATGAAGATGATGGCCGGCGCGTTCTCCGACGCCTCCTCGAACACGCTCCGCAGCCGCTCTTCGGACTCGCCGTAGTAGCGGCCCATGATCTCAGGTCCGTTGATGACCAGGAAGTGCGCGTTCGTCTCATTCGCGACGGCGCGCGCCAGCAGCGTCTTGCCGGTCCCGGGCGGGCCGTAGAGCAGAACGCCCTTCGGCGGGTCGATGCCCAGCCGCGCGAACAGTTCCGGGTGCTTGAGCGGCAGCTCGATCATCTCGCGGACCTGGTCGACCGTGTCGCCGAGGCCGCCGATGTCGTCGTAGGTGATGCCGACCGGGCCCTCCCCGCCTCGGGGCTCCTGGTACTCGGGCAGCAACTCGATCTCGGTCTGCTCGGTCACCTGCACGATTCCGCGCGGGCTGGCGCCGGTCACGATCAGACGGATCTCCTGGAGGCCGAACGCGCGCTGCTGGCCGAACAGGCGCTGCGCGATCTCGGGCGGAAGCCCTGGCACCCCATCCTGCGGCCCCGGCTGGCTCCGGTAGACGCTCGTCGACACGGTGTCTCCGGCCACGAGCGGCCGTCCGAGGAGGGTTCGCAGCAGCGCCTGCCCGCGGCCCTGGAGACGGACGCCCGGCTGGGCCGGCGCCAGCGTCACCTTCTTCGCGGGCTGGACACGTGCCGCCGAGACCTCGACGTGGTCGCCCATGCCGACGCCTGCGTTCGCACGCAGCAGACCGTCGAGGCGGATGATGCCGAGACCGGCGTCGGCGGAGTAGGGGGGGAGGGCGATCGCCGCCGTCGTGCTCTTGCCCTGGAGCTGGATGACGGCGCCGGGCGCGATGCCCAACTGCGTGAGCGCCTCCTGGCTGAGGCGCGCGACGCCTTTGCCCACGTCGGGCGCCTGGGCGCCGGCAACCTGGAGACGGACGGTGTCGGTTTGAGTCGGGACTTCGGCCATGCGGGCGGACGGATCGTCAGGGGCGGTTCCACGAGGGTGCGCGCGCGGGGTTCACGCGCCCCCCGCCCCTCACCGACGCTTCCCGAAATTCCCGAGCCGCTACCGCTCCTCCGCCGGCCACAGCCACGCGGCCCCACGGACGCCGCTCGAATCGCCGTGGACGTTCCGCACGACGCGCGTCACGACGCGGTCCGAGAACACCCAGGGTCGCAGCGCCTCCTCGGCGCGCTCCGCCAGTCCCGGAGCGTTCGACATGCCGCCGCCGAGCACGATCACGTCGGGGTCGAGGACCGTCACGATCTGGCCGAGGCTCCGCCCGAGACGCTCCACGTACCGACCCATCGTCGCCTGCGCCTCGGCATTGCCGGCCTCGGACTGGCGGACGATCTCGTGCGTTGAGAGGGCCGTTCCCGTGTGGCGCTCGTGGTCACGGGCGAGGCTCGGTCCGGCAAGCCACGTCTCGATGCAGCCATGCCGACCGCAGTAGCACGGCGGGCCAGGCCGCTCGTCATCCGTTGGCCAGGGAAGGGGGATGTGGCCCCACTCGCCTCCGATCCGGTTCGCGCCCTCCAGCACGCGCCCACGCACGACGATGCCGCCGCCGGTGCCCGTCCCGAGGATGACGCCAAACACGACCTCGGCTCCGGCCCCGGAGCCGTCCGTCGCCTCGGAGAGAGCGAACGCGTTCGCATCGTTTGTCAGGCGGACCTCGCGCCCGAGGCGCTCACCCAAGTCGTCCGCCAGCGGGTGGCCATTGAGCCACGTCGAGTTGGCGTTCTTGACGCGGCCCGTCGCGGCTTCCAGAGCGCCCGGGATGCACAGGCCGACGGTGCCGGTCTCGCCGACCTCTGCTTCGAGCCGCTCAACGAGCCCGGCCAACGCATCCAGCGTATCGCCATATGTTCGCGGTGTCGCCACACGATGACGGACAGCCTCGGTGCCGTCGTCGAGAAGAGCCAGCCCTTCGATTTTCGTTCCGCCGAGGTCGATGCCGATGCGCACAGGAAGAGGGGGGGGAGACCTCGAATGGTAGCCCCGTCAGCGCTCGCCCGCCTGCCAGTCGACGCGCCGGATCGTTCGGCCATCCGAGCGGAGCCAGATGGCGCCTTCGCTCGACGTGAGCAGCACCTCGGCGCCTGTCGCTTTCCAGCTGGCGAGCGGCTCTTCGTTCGGCAGACCGTAGCGATTGCGCCGCGCGACAGAGACGATGGCATAGTTTGGATTCTGCGCTCTGTGCACCAGGTCATCGCTTGACGACGTTCGAGACCCGTGGTGCCCGACCTTGACCACATCGGCCTCCAGCAGGTTCGGGAAGCGCGTGACGAGATCGGCTTCTCCCTCCTCCTCGGCATCGCCCGTCAGGAGCCAACGCGTGGCGCCGTGCTCGATCCGGACGACGACCGAGGCATCGTTCGGCGACTCGTGCGGACGCATCGGCCCGAGCACCCGCATCCGAACAGCCGGATCGACCGCCAGCGTGTCGCCCGCGCGAACGGCCTCAACCGGCACGCCGAGCGAGTCGGCCGTTCGGATGACCTCGGTCCAGAGGTCCGTCTCGCCCGGCTGGCCATTGACGATGAGCCGGCGGACGGGGACGGCCTCAAGCACAGACCGCGCGCCGCCGATGTGGTCCGCATCGGCGTGCGTGAGGATGAGCGCGTCGAGTCGTCGGATGCCGAATCGGGTGAGGTGGGGCACGATAACGCGTTCGCCTTCGTCCACGTACGGCGAGCGGAGGCCGGCGTCGATCAGGATGTGGCGACCACCGGGCGTGTCGATAAGCGTCGCGTCGCCCTGCCCGACGTCGAGGAAGACGACGTCCAGATGTGGCCGAGCCTCACCGCGAGCCACGCCGGCCCACAGCCCGATCGTAGCACTGGCGGCGGCGGCCAGCGCGAGGCGGCGACGCGCGATGGGCCGCCGCCACAGCGCGAGCATGACGAGCAGCAGCGTGCACGCCACAAGCGCGGACGGCGCATCGACCACGCGGTCGTAGGCGATGCCGCCGAGCGCATCGGCGCCGACTTCGGTCAATCCGATCAGGAGGCGACCGCACACGTTCGCCGCGGCGCCGAAGGCGGCGGCCAGCGGCGGCGCCCAGGCGGTCAGCACGCAGCCGAGGCCGCACCCGAGCGTGAGCGCCGTCAACGGGATCGCCGGCACGTTCAGGACGAGGCCGCCGAGGGGAAGCCGCCCGAAGTGCGCGAGAAGCGCTGGCGCGGTCCCCAGCGTCGCCGCCACCGACGTCACCAGCGAGCCGACGATCCCCATGCCCAGCGCCGACTGGCGAACGCGCTCGGACACGGAGGCCGCCAGCAACGGCGTCAGCGTGACGAGCGCCGCGACGGCGCCGAACGAGAGTTGGAAGCCCACATCGAACAACGCGGCGGGCCGGTGGACGAGGATCACGATGGCCGCCAGCCCGAGCGTGTTGAGCGCGTCCCCCGGCCGTTCGAGCGCCCGCCCGACGAGCACGAACGCCACCATCACGAAGGCCCGGACGATGGAGACGGAGGCGCCGGCCACGACGGCGTAGACGGCCAGAATCGCCAGCGTCACCACCGTCCGTCCCCACTCCACGCGCCGCCGTCGGAGGCCGAGGCGCCCGAGCAGAGGCTTGAGGAGAGCGTACAGACCGAGACCGACGAGACCGACGTGGAGCCCCGAGACGGCGAGCAGGTGCATCAGCCCGGTCTCGCGGAAGGCGTCGAGCGTCGCCTCGTCGATGCCGCTCCGGTCGGCCAGGAGGAGCGCGGCCAGCAGCGACCGCGCCTCGGGATTCGCCACGTACCGCGCCAGCGACTGGCGGACGCGCCCGGCGACGGCATTCGCC
>CAYPVZ010000171.1:0-5465 GCA_964414235.1 uncultured Rhodothermales bacterium
CCGCTGGCGGGCCGAGATGGACGCCGTCCTCGTCGGCGCCGGCACCGCACGTGCTGACGACCCGACACTGACGGTCCGCGACGTCCCGCTCGCGGAGGGCCAGCGCCCGCCACTTCGCGTCGTCCTCGACCGGACCGGCGCGCTCTCGTCACACCTCCGGCTGGTGTCCGATGGCGCCGCACCTACGCTGGCGGTCGTCGCGGAGGGCACCGAGCCGGCCTATGCCGACGCACTCCGCGAGTCGGGCGGCGCCCTGCTCCCGATTCCCGAGCGCGACGGGCATCTCGATCTCGGCGTTCTCCTTGATCGACTCGGCGCGGGCGATGGCCTGCCTGAGGGCGTCCGGCCCGTGCAGTCGATGCTCGTCGAGGCCGGGCCGGGGCTGGCGACAGCGCTGCTCGTGCGCGACCTCGTCGACCGCGTGCTCTGGTTCGTCGCGCCAAAGCTGGTAGGGGGGGGGACGCCGTCCGTGGGCGATCTCCGAATCGCACACATGGCCGACGCGCTGTCGTTCGCTGAGAGCACCTGGGAAAGCGTCGGTCCCGACGTTCTTCTTCGGGGGTTCCTCCGAGCCATCGACGCCGCGGCCTGACCTTCCGGAGATCCAGCTTCCTGCGCCATGTTCACAGGCATCATCGAAGAGACCGGCGTCCTTGAGGCCGTTGAGGTTCTGGCTGGCGGGCGGCGGCTCCGCGTCGGTTGCTCCTTCGCGGAGGCGCTCCGTGTGGACGAGAGCGTCGCCGTGGACGGCGTCTGCCTGACGGTCGTGGCGCAGGACGCCACTGCGTTCGAGGCCGTCGCTGTGGAGGAGACGCTGGCGAAAACCGCGTTCGGCGACCGCCAGCCCGGCGACGCGGTCAACCTGGAGCGTGCGCTCGTGCTCGGCGCTCGCCTCGACGGACACCTGGTCCAGGGCCATGTCGACGCGACGGGCACGGTCCAGGCCATCGAGGCGCTGGCGGACTCGCACCTCGTGACGATCCGCTACCCCGAGGCGTTCGCCAACTACCTCATCCCGCGTGGCAGCATTGCCGTCGACGGCGTCTCGCTGACGGTCGCGCGGCTGGACGAGCCGGCGGGCACGTTCGCGCTGGCCCTCATTCCCCACACCTGGCAGATGACGGCCGCCAGCCGGTGGCGGCCCGACGCGCGCGTCAACCTGGAGTTCGACCTCGTCGGGAAGTACGTGCTACGGTCCCGGAGCGACGCATCGTCATCCGTCAATCCCTGAGAGAGCGACGAATCGACAGGCCGTCAGGTGTGAGTCCCCTATGTGTGGAGGGGGTGTGTGTCGGACAAAGCCCGATAGGACGGAGCCATCCTGTCAGGTCTGGCCGAGTGGCACGGCCCATGCTCTGAGGGAGTCTCGTCACCGCCCCTGGCCCCATGACTCCCACCACACTGACTCTCTCTGCTCGCCGTCTGGTCAGCCCCAGCGCACTCATCGTTCGTCTCGGCGTCGTTTCGGCTGCCCTCCTGGGGCTGGCGATGTTTTAGGATCCAGTCTTCGCATGTCGAGCGGGGAGTCCCATCGGCTCACCGGCCCTTCTACCCGAGCCCGCCCGCCCCTCTCGGCGATTCGTCGCCCCGGGCCTCTGCTCGCCGCTCGATCCTCGTCGCCCCGCTCGGCCCTCTCGGCTGAGCGGGGCGACGTTTTTTGGCGATGGTCTTCCCCGAAGCCTAGCCCGGCGCCGGAGCCCGGTCATGGTAGCTTCCGTCCCGGAAAACGCGCCCGAGGATGCAGCCCATCGCCGACCTCGACGTTCTCGACGTCGATGCCCCCACCCCCGTCTCGTCCGCCCCCGACGTGGACGGCGCCGACGCCCCGCGCGTCGTCGCCAGCCGCGCGGGCACAAACGGTCGCAGCGTCTACATCGAGACCTACGGCTGCCAGATGAACGTGGCCGACTCGGAGCTCGTCGCGTCCATCCTCGGTGGCGAGGGCTACGCGCTGGCGGCGCACGAGGACGAGGCCGACGTGGTCCTCCTCAACACGTGCGCCATCCGAGAGAAGGCCGAGGACCGCGTGCGCGGCCGGCTCACGCACATCCGCGCGCGCAAGGAGAAAGGCCGCCCGGACCTCCAGATCGGCGTGCTCGGGTGCATGGCCGAGCGGCTGCGCTCGAAGCTCCTGGAGCAGGAGCGGCTGGTCGACCTCGTCGTCGGGCCGGACGCGTACCGCGACCTGCCGCGGCTGCTCTCCGAGAGCCGCGAGACCGGCCAGGCCGCCGTCAACGTCCAGCTCTCGCGCGAGGAGACCTACGCCGACCTCGCGCCGGTCCGCTACGACACGAACGGGATCTCGGCGTTCGTCTCGATCATGCGCGGCTGCGACAACATGTGCGCCTTCTGCGTCGTGCCGTTCACACGCGGCCGCGAGCGGAGCCGGCCGGTGACGAGCATCCTCAGCGAGGTCGGCCAGCTGGTCGACGCCGGCTACAAGGAGGTGACGGTCCTGGGCCAAAACGTCAACTCGTACCGCGTGGACCATGACGGCGCGGCGGTCGACTTCGCGGAGCTGCTCTACCGGATCTCGCTGCTCAGTCCGGAGCTCCGGATCCGCTACTCGACGAGCCATCCGAAGGACTGCTCGGACGCGCTCCTCCACGTCCACGCCGAGCGGCCGACGGTCTGCGACTTCATCCACCTGCCCGTCCAGCACGGCAACTCGGACGTGCTGAAGCGGATGCGGAGGACGTACACGCGCGACGAGTACCTCGCGCTCATCGACCGGGCCCGCGCCATCGTCCCGGGCATCTCGTTCTCGACCGACCTCATCGCCGGCTTCTGCGGCGAGACCGACGCCGAGCACGCCGACACGCTCTCGCTGATGGAGGCCGTCCGCTACGACCACGCCTTCATGTTCGCGTACTCGGAGCGGCCGGACACCTACGCGGCGCGCAAGTACGCCGACGACGTGCCTGAGGCCGTCAAGAAGGCGCGGCTGAGCGAGATCATCGCGCTCCAGACCGAGCACTCGCTCGCGCACCACCGCCAGCGCGTCGGGCGCGAGGAGGTCGTCCTGGTCGAGGGCACGTCGAAGCGGAGCGACGCTCAGCTCAAGGGGCGGACCGACGGCAACCACATGGTCGTCTTCGACCGGCCCGACGGACTGGCGGCTGGCGATTACGCCGTCGTCCGCGTCGACGACTGCACGAGCGCGACGCTGCTGGGCACGTTCGTCCGCGCGACGACGCTGGAGGTGGCGAGCCGTCCGCCAGTCGCAGTCTAGGCTCTGTGCGGAAAGTCGATTCTGTCATCCTGAGCGCCAGCGAAGGATCTCAACGCCGCAGGAGCAATCGTGCGTAGGAGGTTCCGAGGAGCCATCCGGTTCGAGTTGAGGTCCTTCGCTCCGCTCAGGATGACGCCCTCGCGGGAGTTTCCGCACAAGGCCTAGGCGAGCGCGTCGAGCGCGGCGCGGAGACGTCTCGCCTCCGCCGGATCGACCGCCGCCCCACCTCGGATCCGCGCGCCGCTGTGGACCTCCCGCGCGCCCGACTGGCGGACGACCTCGGCGACGTTCTCGGCTCGCACGCCGCCGCCGGGCATCACCGTGAGCGCGTCGCCCGCACGCTGGACGAGCGCCGCCAGTCGGGCAAGGTTGGACGCGGCGTCGCCGGGGCCGCCGCCGGTGAGGACGCGCGGGACGCCGCAGGCGAGGAGCATGTCGAGCGCCTCGTCCAAGTCGCGGGCGGCGTCGAAGGCGCGGTGGACCACCACCTCGGCCGGTCCGACGGTATCGACGAGCGCCCGGAGGGCAGGCTCGTCGAGGGCCCCGTCCGCGCGAAGGGCGCCCCAGACGACGCCGGTCGCGCCGGCCTGGATCGCGGCCCGGGCGTCACGCCGCATGGCCGCGTGCTCGTCTGCCGTAAACGTCCAGCCGTTGGCGTGCGAGCGAATCATGGCCACGACGGGTACGGTTGCCTCGGTGGTCGACCGCTCGATCCAGTCGAGCGGCGGGGTGAGCCCGCCGGCCGCAGCATCGCGGCAGAGCTCGATGCGGTCGGCGCCAGCGTGGCCAGCGGCGAGGGCAGAGTCGAGGTCGAAGGCCGCGATTTCGAGCGTGACGGGCATGAGGCTTGAACCCTGTCGGGTTTGGAGGTGTCATGGAGACTACGCCTCTGGGCGGAGGTCGCCGGCGGAATCCGCATCCTGCCCGGTGGCCTCCCCACCGACGTCGGCCTCGACCGCCGGGCGGGCCTCGCCAGTCGGGCACTTCCGCAACCGGGGCGCTTCTATCTTGTGCGGGCACTCTCTCGTCTCTCCGAATGGACCGACAGGCCCTCCAGGAACGGTTCGGCATCCTCGGCGACAGCCCCGCGCTGCGGCGCGTGCTGGAGCGCGTCCGCCAGGTCGCGCCGCCCGACATCACGGTGCTCCTCGAAGGCGAGAGCGGGGTCGGCAAAGAGCTGATCGCGGCGGCCATCCATGGGGTCTCGAAGCGGCGGGCGCAGCGGCTCGTCGTGGTCAACTGCGGGGCCATCCCGGAAGGGCTCATCGAGAGCGAGTTGTTCGGGGCCGAGAAGGGGGCCTACACGGGTGCCGTCGAGCGCCGGACGGGCTTTTTCGAGGAGGCCGACGGCGGGACGTTGTTCCTGGACGAGATCGGCGAGATGCCGCTGGCGGCGCAGGTCCGCCTGCTCCGGGTCCTGGAGACCGGCCAGTTCAGCCGCGTCGGCGGGTCCGCGTCGCTGACGGCTGACGTGCGCGTGATCGCGGCGACGAACAAGGACCTGGGCGCGGAGGTCCGGGCGGGGCGGTTCCGCGAGGACCTGTACTACCGCCTGAGCACGGTCGTCCTGCGGATTCCACCGCTGCGCGAGCGCCGCGAGGACGTCGTGCCGCTGTTCGAGGCGTTCCTCGCCCGCTTCGCCCGCCAGTACGAGGCGCCATACCTCCGGCTGGCGGACGACGGGGCGGCGCTGCTGCGGAGCTACGCCTGGCCCGGCAACGTCCGCGAGCTGCGCAACGTGGCCGAGCAGGCCACCGTGATGGTCCGCCAGAACCCGCTGACGGCCGAGGCCCTTCGCCCGCTCCTCCGCGGCGTCTCGGCCTCGGTCGGGCTGGTGCCGGCCACCCCCGGGCGCGACCCGGTCCAGGACCGTGACCTGCTCTACCGGGCGCTCTTCGAGATCCGCGCCGAGCTCCGGGCCGTGCGCGCCGGCCTCGCCCGCCTCGGCGCCGACGTCGGCGAGGACATGCCGGGCGAGGCGCTCGTGCACGTCCCCCGCGCCCCGTTCGCCGACGACGTTGCGGCCCCGATGTTCACGCCGGAGCCGGCCGAGCACGAGATGGAGGTGGCGTACGAACCGCCGGCCCCGACACCGTTCGACGCGGCCGACACGCACTTCGAGATCGAGGACGTCCCGCCGGCCCGCTCGTCCGTGCGCCCCGCGTCGTTCGAGCAGGCCCTCGCCGACGGGATGCCGCTGCCGACCATCGAGGATGCCGAGCAGTCGCTCATC
>CAYPVZ010000171.1:5475-6627 GCA_964414235.1 uncultured Rhodothermales bacterium
ATCGCGGAGGCGCTGCGGCGCTACGAGGGCAACCGCCGCCTCTCGGCCGACGCCCTCGTCATCTCGGAGCGGACGCTCTATCGCAAGCTTCGGGAGGATGAGTAGGCGCCGCGGCGCGCTGGCGGTGGCCGTCGCCAGCCGGGCGTGGGCGGCGGCCCTGTGTCTCGTCCTGGCCGGCTGCGGCCTCTACTCGTTCTCGGGCGCCACCATTCCCGAGCACCTGCGGACGGTCGCCATCCCGCTCGCCGAGGACCGTGCGGGGGGCGGGCCGCCGGGCCTCGACCGGCTGCTCACCGATGCCCTCGTGACCCGCTTCGTCGACCGCTCGCGGCTGTCGCTGGAGTCGGACGAAGCCGATGCCGACGCCGTCGTCCGGGCGACGATTCAGCAGTACGCCATCGCGCCGGCGGCGGTGACGGGCGACAACGTGGCGGCGCTCAACCGCGTCAGCCTCGGTGTGCGGATCGTGGTGGAGGACCGGGTCGAGTCGAAGGAACTGCTGGCGCGGACGTTCACGGCGACCGAGGACTTCGAGCCGTCGGCCGGTCTCCAGGGCGAGGCCGACGCGTCGGCGGCGGCGCTGGAGCAGATCGCCCGCGACGCGTTCACGGCGGCGACCTCGGACTGGTGACGGCCGCGATCTCGGCGCTGGCGGCCATCGCAGTGGCGCTCGCCAGCGGGGCGACGGTGCTGCTGGCGGCCCTCGGCGCGCACGCGCTCGTGCTCGAGGTGATCCGTGCCGGACGAGCGGCACGTCCGCTGCCGGCGCCGGAGCCTGCGGCGTGGCTCCCCCTCGTCATCCAGATTCCGGTCTACGACGAGCCGCCGGCCCTCGTCGCCCGTGCGCTCGACGCGGCGCTGGCGACCGACTACCCGGGCCGGGTCGACATCCAGCTGCTGGACGACTCGCCACCCCGGGCCCGACGGGAGAATGCGGCGTTGTGTGCCGAACGCCGCGGCGTGCGTCACCTGCCGCGGGTCACGCGGGAGGGGTTCAAGGCCGGCGCACTCGCGCACGGGCTCCGCCAGTCGGACGCCCCGCTGGCGGCGGTCTTCGACGTCGACTTCCGTCCAGCCCCCGACCTGCTCCGGCGCCTCGTCGCGCCGCTCCGCGCCGACCCGGACCTCGCCTACGTCCAGGCGCGGTGGACG
>CAYPVZ010000172.1:0-6600 GCA_964414235.1 uncultured Rhodothermales bacterium
ACCTCGACGCCGAGACCGGCGCCCGCGTCGAGGCCCTCCTCTTCGAGCTCAACCGCGAGGCCGGCACGGCGCTCGTCGTCGTCACGCACGACGCCGAGCTGGCCGCCCGCTGCGAACGGACGATCTCGTTCCGCGGCGGACGCGTGGTCCACGACACGGCCGACGACCGGCCGCCGGCCACCTCCGCCGCGCTGGCGGACGCTGACCGCCAGCCGGGCGCGTCTCCCCGTCCCTGAGCCACCTACGCCCTCTCCGGTTGTCCTCCTGAGCGCGCGGAGCCCGCCGAATCGCAGCATGGCCCTCTCCCCCTTCCGCTTCGCCTGGCAGGACAGCCGCGGGATGCGCCGCCGGCTGGTGCTCTACGTCTCGGCGATGGCGCTCGGCGTGGCGGCCCTCGTCGCGATCCGCTCGTTCGGCATCAACCTGGAGCGGGCGGTCGAGGAGCAATCCAAGGAGGTCTTCGGGGCGGATCTCGAAGCCCGCAGCGGGTCGGCG
Organism: uncultured Rhodothermales bacterium; assembly: GCA_964414235.1. Taxonomy (GTDB): domain Bacteria; phylum Bacteroidota; class Rhodothermia; order Rhodothermales; family Rubricoccaceae; genus Rubrivirga. Next base: position 496 of record CAYPVZ010000172.1, read on the forward strand.
TTTTCCGATTCGACGGCGGCGCTGCTCGACTCGCTGGCGGAGGCCACGGACGCGGCCGTCGTCCGCGAGGCGTCGTTCCCCTCGATGGCCCGCTTCCCCGGCTCCGCCGGGCGGACGCGGCTCGCCCAGATCCGCGCGCTCGACGGACCCTATCCGCTCTACGGCACCGCGCGCACGACGCCCGCCAGCGCGGCGCAGCGCCTCGGCCGCGACACGACGGGCGCCCTCGTCGACGCGACGCTCCTGCTCCAGATGGAGGCCGCCGTCGGCGACTCGGTCCAGGTCGGCGATCGAACGTATCCGATTGTCGGACAGGTGGATGGCGTACCCGGTCAGACCGATATCGGCAACCTCGTCGGGCCGCGCGTCTACCTCCCGCTGGCGGCGCTCGACTCGACGCTGCTCGGCTTCGGCAGCCGCGCCCGCTTCTCCGAGGGCTTCCGCTTCGCCGATGAAGCGGCCGGCCTCGACGCCGCCGTGCCCGCCCTCGACGCTGCCGAGGTACGGTACGAGACGGCGGGCGAAGAGCAGGAGGAGGCCGCCGAGGCCTCGCGGTTCCTCTCCCGGTTCCTGTCGCTCGTCGGGTTCGTGGCGCTGCTGCTGGGCGGTCTCGGCGTGGCCTCGTCGGTGAGCGTCTACGTGTCGGAAAAAGCCGAGACGGTCGCGACGCTCCGGTGCCTCGGGCTCTCGTCGCGGCGCGTGCTGGCGGCGTACGCGCTGCAGGCGCTCGCGCTCGGATTCGTCGGCGCCGCCCTCGGCGCCGTACTCGGGCTGGGCGTGCAGCGGCTGCTCCCGATGATCCTCGGCGGCTTCCTGCCGGTCGACGTGCCGAATGCCGTCGTGCCGCGCGCGCTGCTCGAAGGGCTGGGCGTCGGGCTGGGGACGTCTCTGCTGTTCGCGCTCTTCCCGCTCGTGGGCGTCCGGCGCGTGCCGCCACTGCGAGCGCTCCGCGAGGACGCGCGCGCGGCCGGCACCGACCCGCTCCGCTGGCTGTTGGCATTGCTGCTGGCGGGCGCCGTCGCCGGGTTCGCCTACCTCCAGACGCGCTCGGTGGTCGGCATGGCGGCGTTCGTGGGCGGGACGGCGGCCGTGTTCGCACTGCTCGCGCTCGCCGCCGCCGTGGTGCGCGCCGTCGTGCGCCGGATCGTCCGGCCGACGCTGCCGTGGGCGTGGCGGCAGGGGCTGGCGAACCTCCACGCACCGGGCAACCAGACGCTCGTGCTGCTCCTCACGCTCGGCCTCGGCGTCTTCCTCGTCCTCGCGCTCGGCCTCGTCCAGCGCTCCATTCTCGCTCAGGTCGCGCTCCCCTCTGCCGAGTCCGGCGCGCCCGACGTGGTCCTGTTCGACGTCCAGCCGACGCAGCGCGACACCCTCCGCCAGCTCGTCGAGGCGCAGGGCCTGCCGATCTTGGACGAGGTCCCGATGGTGTCGATGCGGATCTCGGCCATCGACGGCGTCCCGGTGGACACGCTCGTCGACGGTGCAGACGACTCGTTCTCGGGCTCGGAGGGCGGCCCGGAGCGGTGGACGCTCACGCGCGAATACCGATCGACCTACCGCGCGGCGCTGATCGACTCGGAGTCCCTGGCCGAGGGCCGCTTCGACGGAGCAGCGTCGCCGGATGCTTCTGTGGTTCCGGTCTCGCTCGAAACCGACCTGGCGAAGGATCTCGACGTCGGTATCGGCTCGCGGATCACCTGGAATGTGAGCGGCGCCGAGATCGAGTCCGTCGTGACGAGCCTCCGGGACGTGGACTGGGCGCGCGTGCAGCCCAACTTCTTCGCCGTCTTCCCCGAGGGCCCGCTCGACGAGGCGCCGCAGACGTGGATCCTCCTCACACACGCCGGCACGGCCGAGGCCAGCGCCCACCTCCAGTCCGCCGCCGTCGAGGCCGCCCCGACGGTCTCCGTGGTCGACGTCCGCGACGTGCTGGCGACGGTCGACCGCGTGCTGAGCCGGGTCGCGTGGGCGCTCCGGTTCATGGCGCTGTTCGTGGTCGGGACGGGCCTCGTGGTGCTGGCAGGCGCCGTGCGCGTGGCGCTGGCACAGCGGACGCGCGAGGCCGTCGTGCTGCGGACGCTGGGCGCCAGCCGGGCGCAGGTCCGGCGAATCCTGCTCGCCGAGTACACGCTCCTCGGCCTGCTGGCGGCGCTCACTGGCGGCGGGCTCGCTGTCCTCGGTGCGTGGGGACTCGCCCACTTCACCTTCGAGATCCCGTTCCGGCCGGATGTCTCGTGGCTTGTCATCGCCCTCGTCGCCGTGCCCGCGCTGACGGCCGTCGTCGGCCTTGTCGGGAGCCGCGGAGCGCTCCGCCAGCCGCCGCTGACGGTTCTGCGAGCGGAGGGTTGACATCGTCCCGCCGCCCGGAGAGAGGCCGATCCCGAAATCGGCCTCCCGCTACGGCTATCCCCCAGTGCCACCAGAGATTCGCGCACGACTGGCGACGGTCGCCGCCAGCCGGCGGCCAGGGTCCAGCCGGTCGCTAGGGCTGCGTGTTTCCCGCGATGTGGGCGTAGACAGCACCATCACCGGCCTCGTCGAACGCGATCACGTCGTAGGGGTCACGACGGTCGCCCATCTCCATGCCTGGCGAACCGGCCGGCATCCCGGGCACGGCGATGCCGACCGCCTCGGGCCGCTCGTCGAGGAGACGCGCGATCTGCTCAGCCGGCACATGGCCCTCGACGACGTAGCCATCCACGACGGCCGTGTGGCACGAGGCGAGGTTCGACGGGACGCCCAGGCTGTCCTTGACGGCCATCATGTCGACACGGTCGACCGCGTCGACGCGGTAGCCGGCCTGTTCGAGATGCTCGACCCACTTCGAGCAGCACCCGCACGTCGGGCTCTTGTAGACGGTCACGACAGGCGCATCGACTGCCGCCACCGGCGTGACGGCGGTCGTCGGCTCGGGCGTGGCCGTGTCGACGGCACCGTCGGCGCGGCAGGCGGAGAGCGCCAGCGGGGCGAGGAGAGCGAGGGCGAAGAGGCGCATGGGGTTACTGGTCGGTGGCAGTCGTGTCGACGGCTACGGTCGCGCCATCCGTGCCCGTCGTGGGCGGAGCTTCCGTGAGGTCGGCGTCGAGCGGCTCGACGATCTCGCCGTCGTCGAGCGGGGCGACCTCCGGAAGCGGGGCCATCCGGGTGACGTTGTCGGTGTGTTGCGGGGAGCCACCGTCGGGACGGCCGTTCCACTGGCAGCCAGCGAGGACGAAGGCGAGAGCGAGACCGAACGAGAGCGTGCGCATCGAGCGAAGGAAGGGAGAGCCGGTGGGACGCTCCGCCCTCGCTCAGGGTCCGCGCCTACACAGGGACCGACCGCCCCGCCCCCAGCCGCGACTTCACCTCGCCAATGAGGTTCGACAGCCCCCGGTTCGCCTTCTGCGTGACCGGCCGCGAGACACGTGCGTACTGCTGTGGCAACCCGATCACCACGAAACCCGCCAGCAGGGCGTCGACTTCCGACGTCCGCTCCCCCCGCGCCAGCGCAGCCTCGGCCGCCGGAGAGATCGTCGCCTGGGCCGGCATGTACTCGAGCATCGCACCGTTCTCCGTCGCGTACCACGGCGACGGGAGTTCCAAGCGAAGCCGTTGCCCGTCGCGCTGGTAGACCGGATTGATCCGGAGCGGGCCGGCCTCGAACGGGCGCCGCACGAACGCTCCGTGATCGACAAACCGCACGTCACCCGAGTCGAGAACGTAGTAGAGGAAGCGCGACTGGCGGAGCGCATCGTCGGGCGATGAGGCGGAGAGGTCCGGAGCCTGGCCAGCGAGGGCCCGGCGGACGAGGGCGTCCTCGCTCAGCGCCCGCCAGCGCCAGCCGTGGGCGTCGAAGAGAGCGGCATACCCCTCGGGCGAGAGTTCCTCACCGTCGTCGAGGCCAGCGAGCGCGTTCCCTGTACTGGCGACGACAATGGGCCCACCGCCGGTCGCCCGGCGCAGTTCGTCGAGGACGGCGTCTTTCCCATAGAGGTGCTGAAAGACGTCGGCGACGAGGGCGGCCGAAGCGGCTCCATCGGCGAGCGGGAGCGGTCGGGTGGCGTCGGCACAGACGAAGGCGGCGCCCGGGGCCACGTAGTGCCGTGCGACCCACAGCTGGTGGAAGTTCTGGTCGACGCCGACTGCCGCCTGCCCGCCGGCCGTCGGCGCGTGGAGGTGGTGGCCGTAGCCACAGGCGAGGTCCAGGATCGGCCGCTCCGACGCCGGCAGAATCGTTACGAGCGACGCCGTAGCGACCTGCCGCGGCTGCCCGTAGCGGAAGAAGAAGTAGTTGAACGGGTCGTAGACCTGCGGCGCGTGCCAGTAGAAGACGGCCATCCAGTCCTCGGCGGTGAGTCCCGCCCGCCGCGCGAGCAGACCTCGCACGCGGACGCGCCGCGCCGCCAGGCCGACGCCCTGGAACGGCGCCCGCAGGCTCAGCGCCCGAAACGCGCCGATCCGGTTGAGCGGCCACGGGCAGACCGGGAACGCCAGCAGGTCGACGAGGGCCACCAGCCCCTCACCGGCCTCGATGCACGTGACGACGTCGGCCGGCGATGGTCCCTCGGCCAGTATGAGCGTGTCGGCGATGGACTTGAGGTCGAGCCGGTCGCGCGTCAGGATCGGGACGCCATCGAGAACGGGGTAGACGGTGCAGGCGCAGCGGAGCAAGCCGCACGTGCCGGCCTCGGCGTCGCGCTGGCAGATGGGCTCGAAGGTGAGGGCGTCCCCGCATTCAGGACAACGCAGGAAGGGGACGAGGGCGTCGAGCGTCATGGCGGCGAAGGCGATCCCCGCGTGCGTCGCCAGTCCCGAGCCGAACCGCCAGCCTCCCGGCTTTTCGGGGTGGGATGGGTCCGGTGACGTTCCACCGCAGGCCCCTGTCGCCGAGTGAGACCGGGGCTGCCCGGACCCTTCGGCGGCTCCCGCCCGTCCACACATCCCCTCTGCCCTTCTGCCATGTCCTACGGCCGCTTCTTCGCCATGATCGCCACCTCCACGGTGATCATGTACGGGCTGATGTACCTCAACACCTACGCCCTCGACCACATCTTCTTCAGCCAGACGCGCTTCTGGATGGCCCTGATCATGGGCGCCACGATGGCCGTCGTCATGCTGGCGTTCATGCTCGGCATGTACAAGGACCGGCGGACCAACGTGCTGATTTTCGCCGGGAGCGCCATCGTGTTCGCCACGGCGCTGTTCCTCGTCCGCAGCCAGGCCACCGTCGGCGATGTGTCGTGGATGAAAGCGATGATCCCGCACCACTCCATCGCCATCCTGACCAGCGAGCGGGCCCACCTCACCGATCCACGCGTGCGCGAGCTGGCGAACGGCATCATCGAGACCCAGCGCCGTGAGATCGCCGAAATGAAGGGGCTTATCGACAGCCTTCAGGCTGCCCGATAGCGAAGGCAGTCGGCACCGAGTGCCTCCCCGTCTCATTGCAGACGCCTCACCTCCCTCATCCGTCATGAAGCAGCTCGTCGCTCTTGCCCTCTTTACGGGACTGGTCGCGGCCTTCGCTCCGGCCTCCTCGTCCGACCTCACAGGGACCTGGGAGGTCGCGCGCATGGAGGACACCGCGCTCGCCCCCGCCTCCGGCGATGGGATCGATTCGCTCCTTCCGGACAACCCGATCGCGTTTCCGCCCGTCCGCCTCCGGCTCGCCGACGACGGTAAGGCGACGGTCACGGTCGTCGCTCCGCGCCCGAGCGGCTACGAGGTCGTCGACGTCCCCTCGACCTACGAGCTCCACGACGGCCGCCTCCGCCTCCAACTCGGCGACGTCGAGAGCGAGTGGGAGGTGGCGCGCACCGACAACGGGCTCGTGCTCACGTCGGGCAGCACGACGATGACGCTCCGTCGGGCCGGCTGAGCGACGCGCGAAGCCTGCGCGGAGGCGGAGCCGGAAACGGGCCGCTACGTTGACCGAGCCTCTGCCTCCGCGCCCATGTCCGAGATCCCCGACGCCGCCCCTTTCACGCCCGTATCCGAGGTCGGCGAGTTCGGCCTGATCGACCGGCTCACGACCTCGCTGGCGGACGCCGCCAGCGCGCGGGACCTCGTCGTCGGCATCGGCGATGATGCGGCGGTCTACCGCGTTGGCAGCGCCGGTTCTGACGG
>CAYPVZ010000173.1:0-3019 GCA_964414235.1 uncultured Rhodothermales bacterium
GCGCTACGGCGGCGACACGTTCGAGGCGCTGGCGGCGCGCGTCGAGGCCGACCGCCAGCGGGGGCTGTAGCGCACCTCAGACGGCCAGCCGGATCACCGAGGCCGGGCTGGTGGCCGCGCCGTAGTGCGCCTCGTTGATCTCGCGGATGCGGCGCGTGGCCTCTGCCAGCGTCACGTCGCGCTGGCGGACGTGCTGGAGAACCCGCTCGTTGGCCCGCGCCACCGCGTCCTCCAGGTGCCGCTTGTGCTTGTCGACGTAGTCCTCGGGCGAGGCGAACAGGACGAGCCCGTGCCGCTGGGCGTCCGAGCCCTCCACGCGGACTGTGCCGATCCGCGCGTTCCGCTTGCGGGGGTAGCTCGTCAGCGCCCACTCGGTGTGGAAGGCCTCGATCCAGCCCTCATCCGGGGGCGCACTCAGGCGGAGGACGATCGACGTGATGCTGTCGCCGGAGAGGGACGTCGTGACGGCGTCCTCGAACAAGCCGACGATGTGGAGGGGCTCGGCAGGCATGGAAGCACTGGTGGTGGGACCGCGAAGATCGGGCGCTCCTCGGTCACCGCCTTTCCCCAAACGTCGGATGGCTGGCCGCCAACCCATTCCTCAGACAACCCTCAGCCGCCCGGGACCTTCTCCACGCTGCCGGATCCCGTCCTCAGCGGGGTGGAGCGCACCCATGTGTCGATCTCGTGGCGGAAGGCGCTCGTCGCAGCGGACGGATCGGGCGCGGTGCTGATGGCCGTCATGACGGCGATGCCCCATGCGCCGGCCTCCAGGCAGGGCCGGACGCGCTCGGGCGTGATCCCCGCGATGGCGATGACCGGGATCGAGACGGCGACGCACGCGCGCGCCAGCCCATCGAGCCCTTTCACTGAGGCCGGGTTGGCCTTGGAGCCGGTCGGGAAGACCGGCCCGAAGCCGACGTAGTCGGCCCCGGCGTCCTCCGCCGCTCGGGCGTCCTCCGCCGTCGTCGCCGTGGCCCCGACGACGAACGGCTGGCGGAGCGCGTCAGCGATGGCACGGGCGCGCTCCGGCGGGAGATCGAGCGCGCCGAGGTGGACGCCGTCGGCGCCGGCCGCCAGCGCGAGGTCGAGGTGGTCGTCGACGAGGCACGGCACGCCCGCGGCACGGCAGGCGGCGACGGTGGGGAGCAGGTTGGCCAACCGGTCACGCGTCGTCCCGGACTTTTGTCGGAACTGGATCGTGTCGGCCCCGCCGACGATGGCCGCGGCCGCCAGTGCGGCGTGGGAGAGACGCTGCTGGAAATGGAAGTCGGTCAGGACGTGGAGCCGGCCGACGGGAGGGCAATGCATCGTGCACGGGGGGGATCCCGAAAGATCGCCGAAGGCCCGTGACAAACCGCGGCCTCGTGCATCCGATTGGCCGATCGGGTGTACGTTCCGGTGATCCCACCCGTCTCCATGCCCGACCGCCCCACCCGCGCGCTCGTCGTCGACGACGAGACCGACGTCCAGTTTCTGTTTACCCAGAAGTTCCGCCGGGAGGTCCGGAAAGGGCTCCTCGAGTTCGTCTTCGCCACGAGTGGCGAGGAGGCCCTCGACAAGCTCCGGGGTGGTGAGGCGGCCGACGTCGTCGTCGTCCTCTCCGACATCAACATGCCGGGCATGAGCGGCCTCGACCTGCTCTCGACGTTGACCAAAGACTACCCGGAGCTCCAGGTTTACATGGTCACCGCCTACGACGACGGCCAGCTCGAGACGACGGCGCTCCAGGGCGGCGCCCGCGGCTACCTCACCAAACCCATCGACTTCGATACGCTCAAGGGTGAGGTGTTCGGTCTGGAGGCGGCATAAAGGGTTAAGGAGGCTCCCCATGGAACAACGGGGAGTCAATCACCACTCGGTGCGTATCGTGTGGCATGCCAGACGACGCGTCTGATCGTCCCCCAAAGGCCCCGCTGGGCGAGTCGGAGCAGGTCGGTGCAAACGACCGCCCGGGAGGGGAGCGTGCGTCGTTCCCGATCGTCGGGATCGGAGCCTCGGCGGGCGGGCTGAAGGCGTTCCAGGCGTTCTTCGCCGCGCTTCCAGCCCAGCCGGGGATGGCCTTCGTCCTCGTCCAGCACCTCTCGCCCGACCACGAGAGCGCGCTGGCGAGCCTGGTCCAGACGCAGACCCAGATGGAGGTCTCCCAGGTGGGCGACCATCCGGACGTCGCCCCGAACCGGGTCTACGTCATCCCCCCGGGCAAGCTGCTGGAGATCGAGCGCGGCCACCTTCGCCTCATCGAGCCCAGCCCCGAGCGTGGTCGGCCCTCGGCCGTCGACCACTTCCTGCGGTCGCTCGCGGAGGACGTGGCCGAGCGCGCCGTGGCCGTCGTGCTCTCCGGAACGGGGTCCGACGGGTCACTGGGCCTCAAGGCCGTCAAGGAGCGCGGCGGGCTCACGATGGCGCAGGACCCCGCCGACGCTGAATACGACGGGATGCCGCGGAGCGCGGTCACGACCGGCCTCGTCGACGTGGTGGGGACGGCCGCCGAACTGGCGGCCGAACTGGTCCGCATCCGCGAGGCCGAGGGACAGGTCGAGGTGCCGGTGCCGGCCGAGGGCACCGAGCGCGCGCTGCGGAGCATCTTCGCCCACCTCCGCCAGCGCACCGGCCACGACTTCGCGGACTACAAGCCGTCGACCATCCGTCGGCGCCTGACGCGGCGGCTCCAGGTCCACGGCATCGCCTCGCTGGACGACTATGCGCGCTTCCTGCGTGAGACGCCAGCCGAAACCGGCGCGCTTCTCCGCGACTTCCTGATCTCGGTCACCCAGTTCTTCCGCGACCCCGACGCGTTCGAGACGCTGGAGGACGACGTGATCCCCACCCTGTTCGAGGGAAAGGGGCACCACGACGCTGTCCGGGTGTGGGTCGCTGGCTGCGCGACGGGCGAGGAGGCATACTCGCTGGCGATGCTCCTCTGCGAGTACCGCCAGCGGATCGGCTCGGAGGCCGAGATCCAGATCTTCGCGTCCGACATCGACGACGAAGCGCTCGCGGCGGCCCGCGTCGGGCG
>CAYPVZ010000173.1:3029-6599 GCA_964414235.1 uncultured Rhodothermales bacterium
TCGACTTTTGCGGGTTCAGGTGGTGTCGCTGACACCCGCTGGCGGCCGTCGGCGACGTGGCGCCGGACCGTGTCCGGCGTTTCTTCGAGGAGGAGCCGAACGGCGTGCACGTCCGGCCGGCGCTCCGCGACCTCGTCCTCTTCGCCCAGCACAACCTCCTCTCCGACCCCCCGTTCTCACGGATCGACCTCGTCTCGTGCCGGAACGTCCTGATCTATCTCAACCGGTCGGTGCAGGAGCGCGTGCTCACGTCGTTCCACTATGGGCTCCGATCCGGCGGCATCCTCTTCCTCGGGAGCGCTGAGGGTATCGACGTTCTCTCGCGCGGGTTCTCGGACGTCGACAAGTCGGGCCGGATCTACCGGCGGCGTGACGTCAATCTCGGCCCGGCCCGGCTCGTGGGGACGTCGTCCCGGCGGCTGGAGGGAGGGCCGCGGCCGACCTCGCCCGCCGAGGGGCGATCGGGCCTCATCGAGCGCTACCGGGACTGGACGCTCGCCACGTACGCTCCGCCGCGTGTCCTCGTCGACAGCCAGCACGAGGTGACGCACGTATTCGGCCGGGCGGGCGACTACCTTCGCGACCGTGAGGGGCCCGTCACGAATCACGTCGTGGACAAGGTGCTCCACGGCTTCCAGACGGACCTGCGGGCCGCCCTCTATCGGGCGTTCTCGCACGGCGAGTTGACCGATACGTCGTTCCGCCGGGTCGAGGTCGGCGGGGAGGAGCGGGTCGTCCGGCTGCACGTCGGACCGGCAGGGGGGGCGGTGGAGACCGATGGGCTCGTCGAGGTCGTCTTCATCGAACTCGACCCGGCCAGCGTGGCCTCACTGGGCGTGCTCGCCGACGACTTCGACGGCGACCGGACGAGCGAGGACCCCGTGGTGGCCCGGCTCGAAGAGGAGGTCCGCCGTACGCGCGAGCGCCTTCAGGCGACGATCGAGGAGCAGGAGACCTCGAACGAGGAACTCAAGGCCTCGAATGAGGAGCTCCAGTCGATGAACGAGGAGCTCCAGTCGACGACGGAGGAGCTCGAGACCTCGCGCGAAGAGCTCCAGTCGATGAACGAGGAGCTCCACACGGTCAACCAGGAGCTCAAGGTCAAGGTCGAGGAGCTGACGCGGACGAACTCGGACCTCAACAACCTCATCGCCTCGACGCAGATCGCGACGCTGTTCCTGGACCGCGACCTCCGCGTCCAGCGGTACACGCCCGCTGCGGCGACCCTGTTCAACCTGATTCCGGGCGACCTCGGGCGGCCGTTCGACCACGTCACGCATCACCTGGCGCATGACGGGCTCCCGGACCTCGTGCGAGGTGTGGTTGACACGCTGCAGCCGGTGGAGGAGGAGGTCGCGGGTGACGACGACGACTGGTACGTCTTTCGGGCCTTCCCGTACCGGACGGCAGACGACCGGATCGAGGGCGCCGTCGTGACCGTCGTCGACGTGACGGCGCAGAAGCGGGCCGAGCAGGAGGCCGCGCGGCGGGCGCGCCAGCAGGAGGCCGTCGCCGCCCTCGGCCAGTTCGCGCTCTCCGGCGCGCCGCTCGACGCTGTGTTCGTGCGGGCCTGCGATCTCGTCCTAGACGCGCTGGCGGCGCCGCTGGTCAAGGTGCTGCGCCACCGGCCTGAGGAGGGCGACCTCGTCTTGATGGCCGGAGTGGGCTGGCCGGATGACGCGGTCGGGATGGAGACCGTCCCGGACGACCGCGGCTCGCAGGCCGGGTTCACGCTGCTCGCCAGAGGCGCCGTCGTCGTGCCCGACCTCGACGCTGAGACTCGGTTCACGGGCCCGGCCTTGCTTCTCGATAATGGAGCCAGGAGCGGGATCAGCGTGGTGGTCCCGGGGGCCGGCCCTGATCCCTACGGGGTTCTCGGCGTCCATGCGCGCGAGCCTCGCCAGTTCTCCGAGGACGATGCCCTGTTCATCGAGGCCGTTGCGAACGTGATCGGGGCCGCCGTGCGGGGTGCTCAGGACCGGGCCACCATCCAGGAGCAGCTCGGCGAGATCGAGGCCGTCTACGCCACGGCGCCCGTCGGGCTGGCGTTCATCGACACCGACCTCCGCTACCGTCGCATCAACCAGCGGCTGGCCGAGATCAACGGGGCCGCCATCGCCGACCACCTGGGGCGGCAGCCCCACGAGGTCATCGGCGAGCTGGGCGAGAGCCTGGAGCCCATTCTCCAACGGGTGCTGGACACCGGCGAGCCCGTCGAGGACGTCGAAGTTCGCGGCCGGACGCCGGGGAGTGAGGGCGACCGGGTCTGGCTCAACAGCTACGTCCCGCGCTTCGGGGTCGACCAGGAGATCATCGGCGTGGGCGCCGTCGTCCGTGACATCACGGAGCGGAAGGCGCAAGAAGAGGTCCTCGCCGACACCGCCATCCGCCTCGAGCTGGCGATGGCCGGCGGTGGGCTGGGCAGCTTCGAAGTCGACCTCGCGACCGAGGCCGTCGTCTACGACGACCGGGCGCAGGGGCTTCTCGGCGTTCCGGATCGGATGCCCCGCCGTGAGGCTCGCGAGCGGATCCCCGGCGAGGACGGGCTCCGGTATCTCGTCGAGGTCGACACGGCTTGCGACCCGGCGACCGACGACGACGCGTTCATCGTCGAGTACCCGTGGATCCGCCCCGACGGGGCGACGATCTGGGTGGCCTCCCGGGGCGTTTGCATCTTCGACGGCGAGGGCCCTGGCCGGCGCCCGCACCGGCTCCACGGCGTCGTCCTCGACGTGACCGACATCAAGGAGGCCGAGGCGCGCGCGCGCCGCCAGCTGGCCGAGCTCGACGCCTACTTCGAGGCCGTCCCCGTCGCCATCGCCGCTGTCGACGACCGGCCGCGGCTCGTCCACGTCAACCGCAAGTTCTGCGAACTGGTGGCCATGCCCCCGGAAGCCCTCATTGGACAGGACGGGGGGGCCCTGTTCCCCGAGGAGATGCGCGAGAGCGGAGGCTACGTCCAGCGCGTCCTTCGCACGGGCGTTCCGATCCGCGACGTCGAGCTCCACATCCCCGCGCCCGCCGACCCCGAGCGCCGCCCGCGAGACTGGCTCCTCAGCGTGGTCCCGCTCAAGGAGGGCGGGGCGATCCGGGGCGCGACGGTCGTGATCCAGGACGTGACGGCGTTGAAGAAGGCGCAGGCGGGGCTCGCGCGGCTGGCGGCCGAGCTCGAAGACCGCGTCGTCGAGCGGACGGCCGAGGTCCGCCAGCTCGTCGGCGACCTCACCAACGCCGAGCGCCGCGAGCGCGGGCGCGTGGCGCAGGTCCTCCACGACGACCTCCAGCAGATCCTCGTCGCGGTCCAGTTCAAGCTGGAAGAGCTCCGGCGGGCCGCGGAGAGCGGGGATCTCGGCACGCTCGTCCAGGCCACCGACCTCCTCGTCGAGCGCGCCATCCACACGACGCGGACCCTGACCGTCGACCTCAACCCGCCCGTGCTCCACGGCGAGGGGCTCGCGCAGACGTTCGAGTGGCTGTCCCACCGGATGCGCGACGCCTACGGCGTAGATGTGACCGTCGTCGCCGACGACCACGTCGAAGTCGGAAAGACGGTCCAGGTGCTGCTGTTCC
>CAYPVZ010000174.1:0-6594 GCA_964414235.1 uncultured Rhodothermales bacterium
GGCGTAGCCCGTGTAGCGCTCCGAGTCCACGCCGACGTTGTCGAGCACGTGGGGGTCGACCATGCCGGAGCCGAGGAGCTCGATCCAGCGGCCGCCGCCGGGCATGGTCTCGTCGGCCCACCAGATGTCGAGCTCGGCGCTCGGTTCGGTGAACGGGAAGAAGGACGGGCGGAACCGCATCTTGCCCTCCCGCGCCGGTCCGTCGGAGGCGCCGAAGAAGGCCTTGGCGAACGCCGTCAGCATCGCCTTGAGGTCGGCGAAGCTCACGCCCTCGTCCACGACGAGCCCCTCGACCTGGTGGAACAGGCAGTAGCTCTTGTACGAGATGGCCTCGTTGCGGAAGACGCGGCCCGGCGCGATCACGCGGATCGGCGGCGCCTGGTGCTCCATCACGCGCACCTGGACCGGCGACGTGTGCGTGCGCAGCAGCACGCCGCGGCCCTCCGGCGGGGGCGGCTCCAGGAAGAACGTGTCCTGCATGTCCCGCGCCGGGTGGTCGGGCGGGAAGTTGAGGGCCGAGAAGTTGTGCCAGTCGTCCTCGATCTCCGGCCCACGCGCGACCGCGAAGCCGAACGAGCGGAAGATGTCCTGGATGTCGCTCAGCGTCTGCGTGAGGACGTGGAGGCTCCCGCGCTCGGCCGGCGCCGGCACGCGGCCGGGCAGCGTCAGGTCGAGGTCGGTCGCGCCGCTGGCGGTGTCGCCCGCCAGCGCGGCGGTGGCCGCGTCGAGGCGGTCCTGCGCGGCCTGCTTGAGCGCGTTGAGCCGCTGGCCCGTCTCGCGGCGGGCCTCGGGCGCGACCGCCCCGATCTTCGAGAACAGGTCGGTGATGGCCCCGGCCTTGCGGCCGAGGAAACGGACGCGGTAGGCCTCAGCCTCGGCCTCGGTCGTGAGGGGCGTGTCGTCGATCTCGGCCTGGACGGCGGCGATCTCGGCGTCGAGCGGCGTGGCGGACATCGGAGCGGGGCGTTCCGTGGGGGGCGCGAACAAAAACTCCCGCCGGGCCGAAGCCAGGCGGGAGTCGTGGTCGAACGAGCCGGGGCGTTACGCCGCGGCCAGCTCGACCACGGCGGTAAAGGCGGCCTTGTCGTGCACCGCGAGGTCCGCGAGGACCTTCCGGTTGAGCGGGACTCCGGCCTTGCTCAGGCCCGAGATCAGGCGCGAGTAGGTGGTCCCGTTCTGACGGGCGGCGGCGTTGATACGGGCGATCCAGAGCCGGCGGAACTGGCGCTTGCGGGCGCGGCGGTCACGGTAGGCGTACTGGAGGCCCTTCTCGACGGAGTGCTTGGCAACGGTGTGAACCGTGCCACGGCGTCCCCAGTAGCCTTTCGCCATTGCAAGGAGCTTGCGGCGACGGCGACGGGAGGCCACGAGGTTTTTTGCTCGGGGCATCTTTGGTCCGTGGTGAGGGTGTCAGGAACCGCCCCGAGGGGCGGGTGGAAGCTTGGGGCGGCCCGGGTCAGGCGCTGATCATGCGCTTCACGCGCGTCTCATCGGCCTTGTCCACCAGCGTCGCGTCGCGGAGGTTGCGCTTCCGCTTGGGCGACTTCTTGGTCAGGATGTGGCTGGCGAACGCCTTGTTGCGCTTGACGCGACCCGTCCCGGTCAGCGAGAAGCGCTTCTTGGCTCCGCTGTTCGACTTCATCTTGGGCATCGGTCTCTTCGGGATGGCCGGGAAACGACCGCCCGCCGCAGGGATGCAGCGGGCGGAGGAACGCGGAAGCTAGAGGCAGCGCGGGGCCGTCGCCATCCGCGTGCCGGGTCTTCGCAGAGTGTTCGGGCGTCGCGTTCGGCCGCTCGCCCGGGGCTGGCGACAGCCGCCGCCAGCCCGGCGGTCTACGACGCCTTGGGCTTGCCCGGCGTGAGCATGATCGTCATGCGACGGCCCTCCATGGTCGGGGCCTGGTCGATCTTGGCGATGTCGGACAGGTCCTCGGTGAACCGCTCCAGCATCTCCAGGCCCTGGTCCTTGTAGATGATGTCACGGCCGCGGAACTGGACCCACGCCTTGACCTTGTTCCCCTTCTCTAGGAACTCTCGGGCATGCTTCAGCTTGAACTCGTAGTCGTGGTCGTCGGTGCGCGGGCGGAAGCGGACCTCCTTGAGCTCGCCCTGCTGGGCCTGCTTCTTCCGCTGCTCCTTGGCCTTCTTCTGCTGCTCGTACCGGAACTTCCCGAAGTCCATGATCTTGGTCACGGGCGGGTCGGACGAGGCCGAGATCTCGACGAGGTCCATCCCCATGCTCCGGGCGAGGTCGATGGCTTCCTCGGTGCGCATCACGCCGCGCTGCCCCTCGCCGTCGATGACGACGCGGACCTGGGGCGACTGGATGGCTTCGTTGATGTTGGCGTCGGGCTCGCGGCGCTTCGGCTCGGGCCTGCTGGATCGGCGTCTGGCTATGGTAGACCTCTCAGGTAGTGATCAGGAATGGGGCGTCTGCGCGCGTCGCGGACGCTGAGAACAGGTAGCCTACGACGGCATAGGGCTCGGGTTCGGGCGGATCGGGCGAAAACCGCACCGAGACCGCGTTTGGACGAGGCTTCGGACACCGGGCGCGTCCTCAGCCGGGGCTAGCTTGCGCGCCTCCCCTCACGCCGCCATGGACTTCACGACTGTCGACCTTCGCATCGGGACCGTCGTCGAGGCCGTCGCCGACGGCGACGCGCTCCGGCTCACGATCGACCTCGGCGGCCTCCAGCGCGAGGCCGTGACGCACGTGACCGAGAACTACGGGCCGGACGACCTCCTCGGCACCCAGGTCGTCGTCGTCACCAATGGCCCCGAGCCCGTCGTGCTGGCGGCCGTCAGCCCGAGCCAGGGCGCCGTGCTCCTCCGCCCGGACCGGCCCGTCGCCAACGGTACGCAGGTGGTCTGAGACCCGCTAGCGGACGGACGCCGTCAGCGGAGCTACTCCGGCCCCTCAAACTCGTCGCGGTAGTCGGCGCGGGCGGCCTCGACGACGGCCTGGGCATGCTCGCGACCGTACGTGCGGGCGATGGTCGTGGCCGGCGTGTCGCCGGGGACCAGCTTGTAGGTCGAGAAGTAGTGCGTGAGGCGCTCGACGAGCGTCGGCGGAAGGTCGGAGAGATCCTCGACGTCTCCCCAGAACAGGTCGCCCCGCAGAACGGCGACGATCTTGTCGTCGGCCTCGCCGTGGTCGACCATCTGGAGCCCGCCGACGACGCGGGCCGCCAGCGTAATGTCGGCCCGGTCGATGGGGCGCTCGCTGACGACGCAGACGTCGAGCGGATCGCCGTCGCCGCGCGCGGCCTCGGGCGAGAGCGCAGCGACCCGCTCGGCGCAGTAGGTCCGCGGGACGAACCCGTAGAGCGTCGGTGGCTGGGCTGAGGACCGCTGCGGCCGGTCGACGCGCGTGTAGCCCGTCACCTTGTCGACCTCGTACTTGACCGAGTCGAACGGCGTGATCTCGACGTAGGCCGTGACGACGCGCGGCGGGTCGGGGCCAGCGTCGAGGCCGTGCCAGGGGTGTGGGCGCCAGCGGTAGAACGGAGACGGGAACGCGGGCATGAGCAAAGCGGCAGGGACAAGGGGGACGCCGCTCGGGCAGAGCCGGTTGCGCACCCATCGGAGACGGCTGAGGCACGTCGCCAGCCGGGCATGGGGGATCGCCGGAACGGCGCGCGGCCACCGGCCCAGGCGCCAACCACAGACGGCGAACAGAGTTGGAACCCTGCCCCTCGCCCCTCTCTCTCATGCCCAAGATCGAAACCTCGACGGCCGCGGTCCCGGCCGAGCTTTTCTACCAGGACCTCAACCCGGAAGGGACGGCAGGCACCGTCGTCCTCGTCCACGGCTGGCCGCTCAGCCACCGGATGTTCGAGCCTCAGCTCTGGGCGCTCACCGGGGCCGGCTACCGCGTCGTCGCCTACGACCGGCGCGGCTTCGGGCACTCGGCGTTCCCCCCTGGCGGCTACGACTACGACACCTTCGCGGCCGACCTCAAGGATCTCCTGGAGGACCTGGACCTGACGGACGTGCGGCTCGTCGGCTTCTCGATGGGCGGCGGCGAACTGGGCCGCTACGTCGGACGCTACGGGACCGACCGAATCCAGAAGCTGGTGTTCATGAGCTCCGTCTTCCCGTATATGCTCCAGACGGACGACAACCCGGACGGCGTGCCGAAGAGCACGTTCGACGACATGAAGGCGAGCCTCAAGAAGGACCGACCGGCGTTTCTCGACCAGTTCGGCAAGACCTTCGTCAACTACGACGCGCTCTCCGACCGCGTCTCGGAGCAGGTCCTCCACTACCACTGGTCGATCGCCACGATGGCCCAGCCGAAGGCGACCGTCGACTGCGTGGACGCGTTCGGGCTGACGGACTTCCGCGAGGACGCGGCGCGGATCGACGTCCCGACGCTGTTCATCCACGGCGACGACGACCAGATCGTCCCGTTCGAGACGTCGGCCAAGACGGGCAGCGCGCTCGTGGCCGGCAGCACGGTCCACACGGTGAAGGGAGGGCCGCACGGACTCAACCAGACGCACGCGGACGAGGTGAACCGCGTGCTGCTCGACTTCCTCGCGTCGTAGGTCCGGCCTCGCCCCGCTGGCGGCACGCGTCGCCAGCGCGAGCAACCACGACAGCCGGCGCGTGTCGTACCACCGAACTTCTGCTGCTCCGATGCTGCTCACCGTCGTTCCGCCCCTCCTCGTCGTCGTGCTCGCCGCCGCGACCGTGCTCGGCCGCGGGCCCCTGCCCCAGGCCCGGCGGTCGCGCCGCTGGCAGCGCGTGCGGTAGGCCCCTCAGGCGTCGGTCATCACGCGCCCGGTGTCGCGGACGCCGCGGAGCAGGTCCGGGTGGAGCGTCGCGCCGTCGGGCTCGCCGTGGAGAACCGAGATGTCGCCGGTCGTCTCCAGCACCACGGCGCGCACCTCTTCCGGGCGGAGGACGTTGGCCTCGCGGAGCTTGGCCCAGAGGTCGTTCTCGGTGACGCGGGCCCTGCGGAGGTTGTCGTGGAAGATTTCCGCCCCGACCATCAGCACGAGCGGCTCGTTGTCGACGACGCGCGTCGCCCAGCTCGTGCGCTTCCGCAGCCACGCGATGGTGAACTGGACGCCGAAGAGGCTCGCCAGCGCGACGGCTGCCTGCGCCAGCGGCGGGCTCGGCGAGAGGATCGTGCTCGCCAGCACCGACCCGGTGGCGACCGTCATCGCGAAGTCGAAGCTGGACATCTTCGAGAAGCTCCGGAGCCCGACGAGCCGGATGAGCGCGATCAGGACGACGTAGACCCCCAGCGTCGAGAGGACGACGCTGAGGAGGGCCGTGGGTGAGGACGTGAACCAGTCGGACATAGATAGAGAGAAGGGGACGCGGCCAACACGTCCCGGCACGGTGCGGGTCCAGCCGGAGGCGCGGGGCACGGCGAAGGGCTCCCTTTCAGGAGGCGGAGGAAACCGGGATTCTCTCGCCGTCGTGCGGGTCTCCTTCCCCTTTTCCCGGTCCTGCAGGGCTCCTTCCGCGATCCTGTGGGTTCGCCTCGTCGCCCTGCTGATCCCCCCTCGCCTGTGCCGCTCCCCGAACCGTTCGTCGCCCGGCTCCGAGAGATCGTCCCGGCCGACCGCGTCGACGCCGTCCTCGCCACGTTCGAGTCCCCCATCGCCACCGGCTTCCGCATCACGACGCTGCTGCGCGACGAGGCCGACGTGCTGATGATGCTCCGCGACGAGGGCGTCCCGTTCGAGCCCGTCGAGGGCGTGCCCGGGGCCTACGTCGTCCCGGCCGAGGCGCGGCCGTCGCTGCTGGCCTCGCGGCCCTACGCCGACGGCCACGTCTACGTCCAGAACGTGTCGAGCCAGCTGGCGCCGCTGGCGCTGGCGCCGCGCGAGGGCGAGCGCGTGCTCGACCTCTGCGCCGCGCCCGGCTCCAAGACCGGCCAGATCTCGGCGCTCATCGGCAAGGGCGGCGAGGTGACGGCCGTCGAGAAGGTCCGGCCGCGGTTCTACAAGCTCAAGGCCAACGTCTACGCGCAGGGCGCGACGAACGTGATCCCGTGGCTCGGCAACGGCGCCGTCTACTGGCGCCGCGAGCCCGAGGCCTTCGAACGCGTCCTCGTCGACGCGCCGTGCTCGACGGAGGGCCGCTTCCGCGCGCACGACCCCGAGACGATGGCCTACTGGAGCCCGCGCAAGATCAAGGAGATGCGCTCGAAGCAGGTGAAGCTGCTCTGGGGCGGCATCCAGGCGCTCAAGCCGGGCGGCACGCTCGTCTACTCGACGTGCACGTTCGCGCCCGAGGAGAACGAGGGTGTGGTCGCCAAGATCTTGAAGACGTTCGGCGACGCCGTCGAGGTCGTCGACCCGGGCCTGCCGACGTCGGGGCCGGTCGCGGAGGCGGCCCAGCCGGGCCTCACGTCGTGGAACGACCGCGAGTTGCCGGCTGCGCTGGAGCTCACGCGCCGCGTGCTGCCGACCGAGATCCTGGAGGGCTTCTACGTCGCCAAGCTGGCGAAGCGCGCGAGCACCGTCGAGGCGTAGAGCCCCCAGCAGACCGCCGACCCCCCCGGGGTGGTCTACGCCCGGTCCCCCACGACCGGGCGGCGGGCCGGCGACGTCCAGTGTGGTGGGCGGCCCCAAC
>CAYPVZ010000175.1:0-6594 GCA_964414235.1 uncultured Rhodothermales bacterium
GGGCCACACGAGCCCGCCATCGACGAAAACCGACGGGGCAATCGGACCAAACCGCGAGAGGCCGAGACCCGTCGTCTGGAGGTCGAGCAGAATCGGCATGCGGTACTCGACGCTCCCGAACAGCGCCCGCGTCCCGACGGCATAGCTCCGGTAGCCGCGGACGCGCTCGGCGTCGTCCAGCGTGAGCGCGCCGAAGAGCGGGATCGCGAGGTCCACGTCGTCGTAGCGCGCCAGCCCGACGTAGTCCTGCGCGAGCGTCTTCCCGAAGAGCGCCGTCGCACGGCCCTGCACGAACAGCCGACCGCGGCCGACCGACGGCGACACCCAGTAGCCGAGCAGGTCGGGCCGGAGGAACGTGTCACCGCCGAGGGCCGGGAGGCCGGCCGTCACGCGCGCCCGGAGGCCGGTCCCGTCGATCGGCGTGATGACGTTCCACCGGTACGGCCGCTGGAACTTGTAGGCCCCGCCGACCTGCGCGTCGAAGCGCGTGCCGGACTCCGGATCGAACAGCCCGTCGCCCGTCGCCTCCAGCCGCCCGACGAGCGTCGAGTCGAACGGCTCGACGTAGGCGTAGCGGAGGCGCGCGCCGAGCAGCGTGTACGTGTACGGCCGGTCGAGCACGTCGAGCGTCCACTGCGCCGAGACGTCGCCGCCGACGAGATCTTCCACGAGCAGCCCGCTCCCGTAGAACGACGACGGCGACGGGAAGCGGTAGAGATCGAGCGTGAGCGTCGGCGCCAGCTGCTGGTTGATGTACGACAGCAGCAGGAACGACTTGTCCACGGGCCGGGTGACCGAGACGCCGGCGAGCACCGCCAGCTGGTGCTTGCCGAGCGGCTCCAGGAAGAGCGAGTTGGCGAAGACGCCCCAGTCGTCGTCGGACGTGAAGAGGTCGCCGTCCTCGCCGGGGTCGCCGTACGGGAGCCCGAGCGTGATCGCATGGCCGATGTTGGCCCACGAGTTGTAGGCGTGGCGGTCGCGGATCAGGCTCGGGTCGGGCGGGATCCCCTCCGGCACCTCGGCCGGCGGCGGGTGCGTCGTCCACGCCGCGTAGGCCGGCGGCACCTCGATGGAATCGGTGGCGATCGTCGGCCGCCGCGCGGCGTCGACGACGTAGACGCGGTCGCGCCGCTTCGTCTCGCTGGCGACGAGCACGAGCCGCCCGGCCGGGTGGAGGCTGTCCGCCGGCAGCCAGCCGTGGACCGTCGCGCCGTCGTAGAGGAACGTCATGCGCTCGGGGGCGGACGCCAGGGGACGGGAGGGCGGCGGGCGCTGGCCAGGGTTGGTCTGGTACGGCCTCACCGATCTCGGACCGTCGGCGTCCGCGACGAACACATTCGGCGCCCGGTCGCGGAGCGACGTGAAGGCGAGGCTGTCGCCCGTGGCGTTCCAGACCGGGAAGCGGTCGTCGCGCTCGGCCGCCGGCGTGTCCCCGTCCGTCGCCAGCCGCGTGACGGTGCCGGTCTCGACGTCGAGGACCGCGAGGGCGCGCTGGCGGTCCGCGTCGAAGAGCGCGAAGGCGATGGACGCACCGTCCGGGCTCCACCGCGCGGACGTGATCTGGACGTCGCCCTCGAAGGCCGTCAGCGGGCGCTCGGTGCCGTGCCCGAGGTCGACCTCGAACAGGTTGGCCGTCGGGCCGTCGACGCCGACGAACGCCAGCAGCCGGCCATCGGGCGAGAACGTCGGCGAGATGGCGCGGCGGTCGGTCGTGAGCCGGCGGATCGAGCCACTGCCGACCTCGACGAGATACAGGTCGTTGACGAGCGAGCCGTAGGCGCCGCGGCGCGTCCGCGCGAAGGCGATCTCCGTGCCGTCCGGGCTCCACGCGATGGGCCCGGTGATGGTGCCCTCGGCGAGGATGCGGAGCCCCGCGCCGCGCGTGCTGTCGGCGCCCGGGTTGTTCATCACGATGAGCCGCCGGACCGGCCGCGCGAGGCTGGGCAGGACGACGGCCGCGACCTGGCTCGTGTCCGGGCTGAAGGCGACGTCGTAGACCACCTGCCCCGGCAACCCGAACGGCTTCACGCCGAGCGAGTCCAGCCGCTCCATCTGGCCCGCCATCGTGTTGTAGTACACGTTGACGTGCTTGCGCCACTCCTCGTTGAAGGCACCGTAGCTCTGGCCCGTCACGGCCCGGAAGGCCGTCGAGAAGTCGTGGACCTGCGCCAGTCCGAAGAGCGCCGGCCGGCGGTGCGCCAGGATCCGCGCGATCGTCGAGTCGCCGTAGGTCTCGGCGAGGTAGCGCACCTGGCTGTTGCCGACGGCGTACTTCAGGCGGCCGTTCTGAGGGCTCGTGCCGTCGGAGTAGCTCAGGCGATCCTCGAAGACGGCCGTCCGGAGCCAGCGGTCGCCGCGCTGGGCATCCCAGCGCTCGGTCTCGTACTGCGCCAGCCCCTCCGCCCAGAAGCTCGGCAGCGGGTCGGCCAGGAAGACGTCGAGCAGGCCCAGGTTCGAGCGGACCGCGCGGTAGTGGATGATGTGCGTCAGCTCGTGCGCGATCACCTTCCGCAGCCACTTGACGTCGCCCGTCCAGATCTCGGCGCTCTCGTTGATCGGCGCCCAGATGGTCGTGAACCCGCTCGACCCGACGTTGAACGCGATGCCGTTGGCGATCTCGTCCTCGTTCGACAGGTAGAGCCGGATGGGCTCGGTGAACGCGATGGCCGCCGAGTCGGCCGCGAGGTTGCGCGTGATCACGTCGAACGTCTCCTCGGCGATGGCCGCCGCCTCGACCTCGATGCCCGCCAGCCGGTCCGGGTAGATGATCTGGAAGTGCTCCGTCTCGGCGACCTGCCAGTTCAGCTCGGGGTGATTGCGGCCGTTGAAGGCGTTGAAACCGATCTGGGCGGACGCGCCGCTGGCGGCGAGCGTCGCCAGCAGGGCGAGGGCGAGGAGGCGGGGCATCGGGCGGCGTCCGGGGAGGCGGGGAAGGTAGGCCGCGGACGCCGCCGCCCGGGTCTCAGGAGGGGTCCCAGATCGGTCGCGGCCAGACGCGGACGCCCCTTCCCAGAGTGTGCCATTCCGGTGTCACCGCCTCTGTGTACCCTACGCGTGCGCGTGCGCGCAAGCCCATCCCGGGCGCCGTGCGTCATCCTTCCCCACCCCTGCTGCCATGTCCAGCGCCCTCCCGAACTCCGCCGCCGACTGGGCCCAGGCCCTCGTCACCGGCCCCCACTACGAGCCCCCGTACCCCGGCGCCGTCCAGGACGAGCTGGCGTGGCACCTCGTGAAGCACCTCCGCGAGGACGCGCGGCTCCGCTCCGAGGTCGAGGTCGAGATTCCGGCGTCCGCGGGCTGGCCCGAGGGCGGCAGCGGCCCGGCCTTCTTCACGCTCGACCTCGTCGTCGAGGTGCCCGTCGACACGGGCAACAGCGCACCGGTCGTGCGGCGCGTGGCCTTCGAGGCCGCCTCCGGGCGGACGCTCCGCGACCACGACCGCCGCCTCCGCCGCGACGCCACGCTGCTGGCCCACGGCGCCGTCGACACGATCTACCGCCTGCGTGGCTCCGACCTCCTCGGGCATATCAACGACGTCCTGTATCTCGCCAGCCAGTGGGACGGCGACGTGTTCTCGACGCGCGGCGCGATGAACCTCGCGACGCTCGCCAGCGCCGAGGCACGGCAGATCTCGGTCCGCCCCGAGCAGCCCAGCGTGCTCGTCCCCTACTCGCTGGCAGCCGACGGCGCCGACTCGCCAGAGCGCCACCTCTGGCACGTCGCGAATGGGCAGGCGCCGCACGTCCTCGTCCGTAGGCTGGACCGCCGCTTCGAGTCGGTCTGGGGGCCGTACGCCGACCGGCCGCTCCGCAAGGTCGAGATCGACCGGCCGCCGCTGCGCAAGGCGAGCTAACACAGCAGAGTGACACGTCGCTGACACCCCCAGTTCCTAGGCTGTCATCACTGGCGATTCCCCCACCCCCATGACTGTCCATCCCCTCAGCCGCCGGCCGCAACAGCGGCGCCTCGTCGTCGCCGTGCGCGGCCCGGCCGGCACCGGCAAGAGCTGGTTCGCCGCCTCGCTGGCGGACGCCGGCCTCGGCCGCCTCTGCTTCTTCGACACCGAGCGCAAGGCCCGCCTCCTCCCCGGCGCCGACGGCTCCGTCTACGACGCCATCGAGGTCGAGCACCCCGACGAGCTCCTCCCGTTCGTCGACTGGGCCCTCGGCGAGGGCAAGGCCGAGCAGGGCTACGGCTGCTACGCGCTCGACTCGTGGGCCATGTACTTCGGCCGGAAGCACCGCGCGACGGTGGAGGCCGTCCGCCAGCGGACCGGCGACCCGACGGCGCAGCCCTCGGCCGAGGAGCTCCAGGCCGACCAGGTCGTCTTCCAGGAGGTCCTCCGGCGCCTCTGCGTCGACTCCGGCGCGTGCGTCGTCATCACGGACCAGATCGCGGCGCGCGGCAAGCAGGACCGCGAGGAGAACGAGATGGGCCGCGTGCTGCCCATGACGTCGTCCGGCCTGGAGTACTTCGTCGACGTCATGCTGGAGATCTCGCTCCGGCAGGACGGATTCGAGACGCGCCGCGTGGCGACCGTCGTCAAGTCGAACGCGCCGGACCTCCCGGTCGGGACCGAATTCGACGACCCGAGCTTCGCCGACGTGCTCGCCCGCCTCGGCGTCGGCCCGGCCCCGGTCGAGGCCGTGGTCCCGGACGTGCTCCCGGAGCCCGCGCTGGCTGCGCCCGCCTCGGTGACGCTGGCGGACCTCCTCGCCGAGGCTGAGGGCTTCGGGCTGGGCCGTCCGCAGGTGCTGCTCGCCGCGAGGCACTACTGCGGCGTCCAGGCCCTCGACGAACTGACCGAGGCGCAGCGCGCCGACCTCCTCGACCGGATGCGCGAGCGCTACGCGACGTCCGGCGACAGCGCCGCCACCCAGGAGGCGCCTGAGGTCACGGTCTCGAAGCGGAAGAAGGCAGCATAGCCTGCCCCCTCCGCGTCGTTCCGCCCCGCTGGTGATCCGTGCCGCCAGCGGGGCGGTCTCGTTTACTCGACGGCGACCGGGAGATCATCTGCCCAGAACACGAGGCGCACCGGGAGGACGTCGGGGTTGCCCTCGGCCCCGAACGCAACGCCACTGTAGACGCCCGGCCCCCAGTCCTGGATCTCAACGCGGCGAATTGGCACGGCCGTCTCGCTCTCGCCCTCGGGGTTGTACTGCCGGACCACGACCCGCCCCTCGACCTCCCGGGGACGGTCGTCGTTCGGAGAGCCAACGAACCGAAGCTCGATCGTCTGGGTGCACTCGTCGCCGCAGGTGGTCGTCCGGAAGAGCTTGACCACATGCTCGGTGTAGCCCGCGAAGCGGTACCCGTCCCACCCGGCGGGCCCAAACGGTGGGTTGGCGACGGCCGCGTCGGCCTCGGTGAGAGTCGGGCCGGCGTAGTCGGCGATCTCCGTGTCGTCGGTGGCGGCGAGGTCGCAGCCAGCGACGGTGAGGACTGCCAGGGAGAGAAAGAAGCGGATCATAGGCGCAGAGGCGGGTCGAGCGGCGAAGGTTCGGCTGGGCGTGGAGGCTGGGCAAGGCCAAACGGAGACTCCGCTCGCGTGCGTTTTCCGTGCTGGAAGCGCTACCGGCTCCCCGGCGCGTTGACGGCCAGCGCGCCTCCGCCCTATCCTGGGGGCGGTTTCGTCCTTCGCCATGTCCGCCCCCGCCCTCTCCCGACGTCTCCGACGCCGACCGGCCGATTTTCGGCCCGGGAGACGAGGCACACACGGACGGCGCCGCTAATCACCCCAGCGGATCGACCTCTCCGACGCCGGCTTCTCCCGAGAGAGCCGGCGTTTTTTCGTTCCCCCCGCGCCATGCCCGCCCCCATTGCCCTCGCCTTCTCCGGCGGCCTCGACACCTCCTTCTGCGTCCCGTACCTCAAGGAGGAGACCGGCCGCGACGTCGTCACCGTGACCGTCGACACCGGCGGGTTCTCCGAGGAGGAGACGGCGCAGATCGAAGCCCGCTCGGCCGACCTCGGCGCCTCCGGACACCAGCTCGTCGACGCGCGCGGCGTGCTGTGGGACCGCGTGCTCCAGTACCTCGTCAAGGGCAACGTGCTGCGCGGCGGCGTCTACCCGCTCTGCGTCGGCCCCGAGCGCGTGGTGCAGGCCGAGGCGCTGGCGGACGCCGCCCGCCAGCTCGGCGCGACCGCCGTCGCCCACGGCTCGACCGGCGCCGGCAACGACCAGATCCGCTTCGACGCCGCGCTCCGGCTGCTGGCGGACGACCTGGAGATCCTGACGCCCATCCGCGAGCTGGCGCTCTCGCGCGAGGCGTCGACGGCGTTCCTCCAGGAACGCGGCTACACGGTCGAGGCCAAGACGACCGAGTACTCGATCAACCGCGGCCTCTGGGGCACGACGATCGGCGGCAAGGAGACGCACGAGACCGACGGCGTCCTCCCGGAGGAGGCGTGGCCCGACACGGTCGACCCGAAGGGCGCGCCCGACGACGGCCGCCAGCTGACGATCCGGTTCGAGCAGGGCGTGCCGGTCGCCATCGACGGCGAGGCGCTGGAGCCGGTCGCGCTCGTCGAGCGGCTCAACCGCGAGGTCGCCGCGCACGGCGTCGGGCGCGGCATCCACGTGGGCGACACGAT
>CAYPVZ010000176.1:0-6584 GCA_964414235.1 uncultured Rhodothermales bacterium
TGGCGGCCCTCCTCGTGGGGGCCGCCCACGCCCAGCCCGCCGTCGACGGACGCGTCACCGACGCGACGACCGGTGACGGGCTTCCGTCGGCGACCGTCCAGGTCGAGGGCACGAGCCGGGGGACGATCACCAACCGCGACGGTGCGTACCGGCTGGCGATCCCTGAGGGCGGCGACACGCTCGTCGTCCGGTTCCTCGGCTACGAGACGGCGCGCGTGCGCATCCCCGCCGACGGCGGCCGTCTCGACGTGGCCCTCCGACCCGTCGTGGCATCTCTGGGCGAGGCCGTAGTGACGGCGGGCAATCCGGCCGAGGCCATCATGCGTCGCGTCATCGAGCGGAAGGCGCGCTGGCGGGGCAGCCTTCGCCGCTGGCGGGCCGAGGTCTACTCCCGCCAGACCATCCGCGCTGACAGCCAGGTTGTCGCCGTCATCGAAGGTCAGACGGTCGCCTACTGGGACCGCCAGCGCGGGCTGCGCGAGGTCGTCACGGCCACGCGCCGGACGGGTAACCTCGGTACCCTGCCCATCGACGCCTTCGCCGCGGCTGAGCAGACGCTCAACCTCTACGACGACGACGTCCCGTTCGGAGGCTACACGCTCGCGGGGCCGACGCATCCGCGTGCTCTCGCGTTCTACCGGTTCACGCTCGACGGCAGCCGCGCGCTCGGCTCCGACCTCGTCTACGATCTCTCGTTCACGCCTCGGAATCCGCTCCAGCCCGGCCTAACGGGCACGCTCTCCGTCCTGGCGGGCGCCGACGCCGTCGTGGCGATCTCCGCCCGGCCCAGCGACGCCGTCCAGTTCCCCCTCGTTCAGCACTTCGCGCTCACGCTGGAGCAGCAGTTCTCGCCGTTCGGCCAGTCGGTGGATGGGGAGGCCGTCTGGCTGCCGGTCGACTTCCGGATGGACGGGGCCGGGCGGGCGGGAAACGCGCTCCTCCGGTTTCCCCACCTCGGCTTCGCCGTGAACAGCCGGTTCACGGATTACGAGGTGAACGTGGCCGTGCCGGACTCGCTGTTCGAGCACGAGGGCGTCGCGGTCGACTCGGCGTCGGTGGCGGAGGCGCGCCCCGTGGCCGGCGTCGTCCCGCTCTCGGTCGAGGAGGAACGGGCGCTCGCCGAGATCGACTCGACCCAGTCGCTGAGCGAGGCGCTCCGGCCGCGCGGCCCGCTGGCGCGGTTTGTCCGCGTGAGCGCGGGCGGCGACAGGCCGAATGCCTCCGGGCCGCCATCGAGGCGGATCCAGCTGGGTGCCGAGCCAGCCGTGTGGTACAACCGGGTCGAGGGCGTCCATCTCGGCGGCCGGGCGACGGCGCGCACCGGGGGGCACCGGGTGGAGGGTGTCACGGGCTACGACACGGGATCGAAGCACGTCGTCGGCTCGGCCTCGGCCATGCTGCGGCTGAGCCCGACGGTCTATGTCGGTGGCGCGGCGCATGCCGACGTGGCGGCGCTGGGACGGTCGATCTACGTGGACCGTTCAGTGAACACGCTCGCCGCTGCGCTCGCGGCGACGGACTACTTCGACTACGTGGAGCAGACCGGCGGCCAGCTCTGGGCCGGGTGGTGGGGCGCGGGGAGGTGGGCTCCGAACGCCCTCCTCTCGGCGGCCATCGAGGAGTATGACGTGGCACCGGTCACGTCACGAACCTCGCTCACGGGCGATCTGCCGGCCGACAACGTCCTCGATCCGACAGACCGCGTCGACCGCGTCGGACTTCGTCTCCGCGCAGGCGGCTGGAACGAAGGGCTGCCGCTCGCGCTGACGGGCCAGCGCGCAGCGACCGTCTGGATCGAGGGCGGCCGGGCGTGGGAAGCGGACGCCGCGCAGCCCTACGGACGTGTCGAGGGCGAGGTCCGCTGGGTCGTTTCTACGATGCTGCGCCGCCGGCTGCTCGAACCGCAGCTCCATCTCCGACTGGCGGTGGGCACCGCCAGCGCGGCGCTCCCCGTCGAGCGCGCGTTCGGCCTCGACGGCCGGCTGGCGGGTGTTGCGCCGTTCGGAGCGCTCCGCGCTCGGGGCGGCCGACTGACGCTGGCGCGGTGCTACGCACTTGTCGCGTGGGAGCACGACCTCCGAAGCGTGCCGTTCGAGATCCTCGGCTGGCGCGGTTCCGCTCCGCTCGGGCTTTCGTTCCAGGTCCACGGCGCCCATGCCTGGGCCGACGTGCCTCCGACCGCGCTCCGGGAGCCGAGGGTGGTCCACCACGAGGTCGGTGCGTCGGTCGGGCTGGGCTACACGATCCCGCTCCGCATCGACCTGACGTACCGGCTGACGGACGAGCCCGGACTCCTGATTGGTCTCGGTATGGCGCGTCTGTTCTGAGCGGGCACCAGCCAGCCGCGTCGCCCGTTCGGGAAACGCCCGCTCCCGTCCTCTGTGCGCCTCGCCCGTCTCGCGCCGCTCGCGCTCGCCGTCGTCTGTTCCGCCGCGTCCGCCCAGCCCGTCCGGCACGGCGTGTCCGTTCCCGACCGCTCGGCGCCCCGCCCGACCCGGACCGTCGCCCGCTTCGAGGGCGTCGTCGTCGATGCCGAGACGGGCCAGCCGTTGCCCGGCGCGACGGCGCAGGTCCAGGGTTTCGAGGGGGGCACGACCGCCGACGTCCAGGGCCGGCTGTCGCTCGACCTGCCGGAGCTTCCGGCGACCGTCGTCGTTCGCTTCCTCGGGTATGCGCCTGGCCTCGTGCCCCTCACCGAGGCCGACGTGCGCGGCGGGGTCGTGCAGCGGACCGTCCGCCTCTCGGCCTCGCCGACGTCGCTGGGGGAGGTGCTGGTGACGGGCGAGCCGCCGGGCGAGGTCCTGTGGCGCCGGCTCCTCGCGCGCCGCCAGCGGCTGGCGGCGCGTCTCGGGAGCTACGCCGCCGAGGGCTACGCGCGGCTTCTCCTCACCCGCGACGGCGTCACCGACGTGCAGCCGGTCGCGATCTCGCTCACGGAGGCCGTCTCGAACCTCGCCTGGGAGCGGGGCGTCGGGCTGCGTGAGGAAGTCGTCGCGCGACGGCGCCTGCCCGATGGGGGACCGTTCCGGTGGGCCGGCCTTGGTCCGCTCCCGGATCTCTACTTCGAGGACGTGCTGCTACTCGACGGTCAGCTTGTTCCGTCGCCCACGCGCTACGACGCGCTGGAGCACTACGCCTTCCGCCTCGGCGAGACCGTCGAGAAAGACGGGCGTCGGTACCTCGATCTCGCCATCATCCCGCGTCACGCGGGCCTGCTCTCGGGCCGCATCCGCGTCGTCGATACGCTTCTCGTCATCGCCGAGGCCGAGCTCCGGGCCAACTTCTCCCCCGGCGGCCCCGTCGACGGGTTCGACGCCGATTATCGGTGGCGCTACGACCCGGTCTGGACGAACGAGACCGTCGCCGATTCGATCTGGCTTCCGCGCCGGTTCGACCGTGAAGGACGCGTCGTCGTCAACCTGCCCGGCTACCGCGTGCCCGCCGTGCGCTTCCGCCAGACGACGCTGCTCGACCTTGTCGCGCCCGGCGCGCGCGGTGACGTGTTGACCGGGCGGCGGTACCGAAATCCGAGGAGTGCCTACGCCGGGATCGAGATCTTCCGGACCGGGCGAGCGGCGCTGCCCTTCGACAGCCTGGAGGTCGTCGCGAACCAGTCCGAGTGGATCCGGCATGCCGAGTTGAAAGACCTCCTCAAGCGGCAGGAGGGGATCGGCTTCTCGTTGTTCGGGCTATCCCCGCCCGGCGGCGACGTCGAGGGCGAGGACGACGATTGACCAAAGGGGGGGCGAGCCTGGCCCGTCCCCCCGGGAGTCTACTTCGGATCCTTGCCCTTGCCCGTGAGGCCGCCGTCGTAGCGCTGGAGGTGGCCCTCGATGAACCACGTGCCGCGGTCGGCGATGTGGGTGATCTGGTCGTAGAGGTCGGTCGTGGCCGGGTCGCCGAGCTCGTCGGCCTTCTTGTCGTCCTCGCGGATGAGGCGGGCGTACTCGGCCCAGCGGTCGGCGAGCGTGGTGAGGAAGGACGGGTCGCCAGAGGCGTCCTCGTCGGTGTCGGCGCCGGGGAAGGGCGGGATCCGACTGTTCTGGGCCGCCATGCGGACGGTGCCGTAGGCGTAGCCGCCGAGGAGCACGACGCGCTCCGCCACCAGGTCGGCTGGCTCCTCCAGCTTCTCCGCCAGCTCGTCGTAGAGCAGGTGAAGCTGGTAGAAGTCGTGGCCCTTGACGTTCCAGTGCGCCTGCTTGGTCTGGGCGTAAAGGTCGAAGGTGTCGGCGAGCGTCTGGTTGAGCATTGCCACCAGCTCGTGGCGCGTGTCCTCGTCAATGCCGATCCGAGTCGCGTAGGGCGTCTGGGCTGTCTTGTCGGTCTTGCTAGCCATGATGGGGTGAGGGAAGAGGGGAAAGCGAACCGAGAGCTGGCGCCGCAGATCCGGCTTTCCACAGATTCCAGGAGCGAGAATCGAAGGCCGAGGGATATGTGCAAAGTGGGATGCGGGATCAGGCGTTCCCTCCCTTCGAAGCATGTCCGGTCGTATTCGTCGAGGCTCCCGACGGCCTGCGTGGGCAGCAACTCGCATACGGTGAGGCGTTTGTCACCAGCGACATGGCCATCTGGTTGACGCCGATCCGCCGCTGGCTGGTCGTCGAGATCGGGACCGGGACGGCCTCGGGGGAGCCTCCGCGACGGTGGCGTTAGTGATCGACGCCGCGGGTCTGACCGACGGCGCCGAGCTCACCGCAGACGCCGTCGTGATGACGAACGATGGAAGGGCTAAGACCGCCTAACAAAACCTTCCGTCGGTCCTGAGAGTTGGACGGGATGGCCAAGCCCCTCCTCTGCCCCGCGTCCCCGACCGGGCTGCGCTCACCGGCATCCTCTTCGTCCTCCGAAGCGGCATCCCGTGGCCCTGCTCGACGCCCAAGCGGTCCCGGCTCCTGGGACGGTAAACAGGGGGGCCGCGTCCCCGAGTGTGCCGTCGGCCCGAACCCGACGGATCGCGGCAAACCGGGCACGACGCGCCATCTTGTGGTCCACCGACGAGGGACCTCGCTCGCATTCGTCCTGACGGGGGCGAACGCCCACGACTCGACGGTCTTCGAGGCGCTCGTCGACGCCGCCCCCCGATCCGCCAGCGGCGCGGACGGCCCCGGAAACGCCCTGAGAAGCTCCACGCCGACAAGGGGTACGACTACGCGCGGTGTTGCTCGGCGTTGGGCCGCCGCCGGATCAACGTGCGGATCGCCCGCCGGGGCGCCGAGTCGTCGGAGCGTCCGGGCCGGCACCGCTGGGTGGTCGAGCGGAGGCTGTCGTGGCGGAGCGCCTTTCGGCGGCTGCGCGTGCGCTACGAGCGTCGGCTCGACATCCACGAGGCGCTGGTCCGGCTCGGATGCGCGCTCGTCACATGGGGGCCGTTCAGAGGTTTTGTTAGCGGGTCTAAGCCGGATCGTCATCACGGTGACGCTCGCCATCGCGTCCGGCCCCATCGCCACCGAGGAGACCCCAGGTCTCGCCGAGGTTTCGCTGGCCCGTCCGAACCGGCCTTGACGCGGTCGACGGCCCGGGTCGCGCTCGCGGCGCCGATGCGATTCCGCTCCATGTCGCGCTCGGGCGCGAGGTCGCTGTGCTCTACGACCGGATTGCCAGCGGCACGCTGGCGCTCGACATGGATGCCGGGCAACTGGCCGCGGGCGTCTGCGTGGTCCGCGCAGCGGGCGAGGGCTTCGCCGAAAGTCGCCGGCTCGTCGCCGCCCGCTAAGGCACCACCTTCCTGCTGGAAGCCCCGCCCGTCGGCCCGACGGGCGGGGCTTTTCACGTCGGGTCGGCGGGGAGCGGGGTAGGTTCGGGCACCGAGATCTGAGACCGATGAAGACGTTCGCCCTCCGCCCCGACCCCGAGCGCCCAGCTGGCGACGGCGACCGCCAGTCCGGACCGTCGCCCGCCGACCTCAAGGCGGCCGACGAGCTCCTCGGCGGGCTCAACCCGGTCCAGGCCGAGGCCGCGCGGACGACGGAGGGGCCGGTCATGATCATCGCTGGCCCGGGCTCCGGCAAGACGCGGACGCTGACGCACCGGATCGCCTACCTGCTCGCGGCCAAGAAGGCGTGGCCGAGCCAGATTCTCGCGCTGACGTTCACCAACAAGGCCGCCCGCGAGATGCGCCAGCGGGTCGTCGACCTCGTCGGCGAGGAGGCCAAGGGGATGTGGATCGGGACGTTCCACAGCGTGTTCGCCCGCGTTCTCCGCCGCGAGGCGGACAAGATCGGCTTCTCGCGCGACTTCACGATCTACGACTCGGACGACACGGAGCGCCTGATCAAGGAGCTCATGACGCGCTACGGCGTCGACCCCAAGCGCGTCACGCCGCGCTCGGTGCGCAGCGCCATCTCGGGCGCCAAGAACGCGATGGTCGGGCCGGACGAGTACGCCCGCCTCGCGGCCGATCCGTTCACCGAGGCCGCCGCGAAGCTCTACACGCCGTACCAGACCGCGCTCCGGAAGGCGAATGCGATGGACTTCGACGACCTGCTCGGCGCGCCCATCCGCCTCTTCGAGCAGCACCCGGAGACGCTCAAGGACTACCAGCGCCGCTGGCGGTACCTCCACATCGACGAGTACCAGGACACCAA
>CAYPVZ010000177.1:0-6569 GCA_964414235.1 uncultured Rhodothermales bacterium
GGGGGCTCGGTGCGAGGGACGCGTTAGCCGCGCCCGTGGCAGTGCTTGTACTTCTTGCCCGAGCCACACGGGCACGGGTCGTTGCGCCCGACGGTCTTGTCGACCGTCACCGGCGCGGCCTTGGCCGTCGGGTCGCGCTCGGCCGAGGACGAGGCGCC
Source organism: uncultured Rhodothermales bacterium (assembly GCA_964414235.1). Taxonomy (GTDB): domain Bacteria; phylum Bacteroidota; class Rhodothermia; order Rhodothermales; family Rubricoccaceae; genus Rubrivirga. The sequence goes on from CAYPVZ010000177.1 coordinate 159, forward strand.
GTCGCCGCCCATGCCGGCGACGTAGTCCGTCGCCTTCTCCTGCGTCGCCTTGGCGCGGTTCGCGTCGAGGCGCGGCTTGGCGGCCTGCGTCACGCGGCGGGCCGCCTGGCGCTGGCTGTCACCCTGGACGAGCGGCCCGGCCTTGAACACAAGCCCCACGACCTCCTCGTCGACCGACTGGACCAGCTCCTTGAAGAGGCGGAACGCCTCCATCTTGTACTCGATGAGCGGATCCTTCTGGCCGTAGGCCCGGAGCCCGACCCCCTCCTTCACTTCGTCGAGGTCGCGGAGGTGCTCGGTCCACTTCTCGTCGATGACCGAGAGGACGGCGGAGCGCTCCAGCGCGTCGTTGATCTCCTGGCCCTCCGACTCGATGACGGCCTCGGGCGTGACCATCGCGCGGAGCACCTTGCGCCCGTCGGTGAAGTCGACGTAGAGCTTCTTGGGCCGCGTGTCGTCGGTCGTGCTCTCGACCATCTGCCGGGCCGAGGTGAAGAACGGGCCCGCCAGCGCGGCGCGCTTGCGGCGGTAGTGGGCCGTCGCCTCGTCGAGGATCTTCTCGATGAGGCCGTCCTCGCCGAGGCTGTGGGCCATGGCCGGGTCGATCTCCAAGTCGAAGGCGAGGTGGCGGATGAGCCCCTCGCGGATCTCCTCGATGTCGCCGTTGCCGAAGTGCTCCGAGACGATGCCCGTGACCAGCTGGCGGAGCATGTCGAGGATGTCGCCGCGGAGGCGGTCGCCCTCGAGCGCGTGCATCCGGCGGTCATAGATGACCTCGCGCTGCGCGTTGAGCACGTCGTCGTACTCGAGCTGGCGCTTGCGGCTGGCGAAGTGGTTCTGCTCGACCTTCGTCTGGCTCCGCTCGACGCCCTTCGTGAGCCACTTGTGCGTCAGGACCTCGTCCTCCTCCATCCCGAGCCGGTCCATGATCTTGGCCGTCCGGTCGTGGCCGAAGAGCCGCATCAGGTCGTCCTCCAGCGAGACGTAGAACTGGCTGAAGCCGGGGTCGCCCTGGCGGCCGGCGCGGCCTCGGAGCTGGAGGTCGATGCGGCGGCTGTCGTGGCGCTCCGTTCCGAGGATCGCCAGCCCGCCGAGCTCCTTGACGCCCTCGCCCAGCTTGATGTCCGTGCCACGGCCCGCCATGTTGGTGGCGATGGTGACGGCGCCCTTCTGGCCCGCCTCGGCGACGATCTGGGCCTCGGCCTGCGCGCGGCTGGCCTTGGCGTTGAGCACGTTGTGCTTGATGCCGGCCCGCTGAAGCAGGCGGCTCATCTGCTCCGACGTCTCGACCGAGGCGGTGCCGATCAGGATCGGCTGACCGGTGGCGTGGATCTCCTCGACCCGGTCCAGCAACGCCTTGTACTTGGCCCGCTTGGACTTGTAGATCAGGTCGTCGTCGTCGTCGCGCGCGATCGGCCGGTTGGTCGGGATGACGACGACCGGCAGCTCGTAGATCTTGCCGAACTCCTCGGCCTCGGTCTCGGCCGTGCCCGTCATGCCCGCCAGCTTGGCGTACATGCGGAAGTAGTTCTGGATGGTGATGGTCGCGTAGGTCTGCGTCGCGGCCTGGACCTTCACCTTCTCCTTGGCCTCGATGGCCTGGTGGAGGCCGTCCGAGTAGCGCCGGCCCGGCAGCACGCGGCCCGTGTGCTCGTCGACGATCATCACCTTGCCGTCCTGGACGATGTACTCGACGTCCTTCTCGTAGAGCGTGTAGCCCCGGAGCAGCTGGTTGACGGCGTGGATGCGCTCGCTCCGCTCGGCGTAGCGCGTGTAGAGCTCGCGCTTGGACGTCTCGGCGTCGTTGCGAAGGACGCGGAGGTCGTTCTGGAGCTTGTGCTCGCGCTTCTCGGCGTCGAGCGAGGCGTCGTTCTGGAGCTCCTCGATGAGCGCCGCCTTCTTCTCCTCGTAGGTCCGCTCGATCTGGGCGATCTCGGTGCCGACGTCCGGGATGACGAAGAAGTCGGCGTCCGTCCCGGCGGCCCGGCCGATGGACTCGCGGCCCCGGTCGGTCATCTCGAGCTGGTGCTGGGCCTCGTCGAGCGCGAAGTAGAGCGGCTCGTCGACCTCCGGCATCCGCTTCGCCGACTCGGCGAGGTAGACCGCCTCGACGCTCCGGATGAGCATCTCGACGCCGGGCTCGCCCTTGAGCTTGATCAGCTTCTTGTTGCGCGGGTAGCCGCGCTGGGCGCGGAGCAGCGCCAGCCCGGCCTCATCGCGGAGGCGGCGCGCCTGCTTCTTGTCGGTCGCCTCGATCTTGTCCGCCTCGGCCAGCTTCCGCTCGGCCTCGGAGACGTAGCCCGCCACGAGCTTCTGCTGGTCGCGGACGAGCTTCTCGACCGACGGGTTGAACTCCTGGAACTCGTCCGAGTCGCCCTGCGGGACCGGGCCCGAGATGATGAGCGGGGTCCGCGCCTCGTCGATCAGGACCGAGTCCACCTCGTCGACGATGGCATAGTGGTGGCCGCGCTGGACGAGCTGCTCGGCGTCGACGACGAACGAGTTGTCGCGGAGGTAGTCGAAGCCGAACTCGTTGTTCGTGCCGTAGGTGATGTCGGCGCGGTAGGACTGGCGGCGGCCGGGCGAGTGCGACTGGTGCTTGTCGATGCAGTCGACGGTGAGCCCGTGGAACTCGAAGATCGGCGCCATCCACTCCGAGTCGCGCTGCGCGAGGTACGGGTTGACGGTGACGACGTGGACGCCGCGCCCGACGAGCGCGTTGAGGTAGAGCGGCGCGACCGAGGTCAGCGTCTTGCCCTCGCCCGTCTTCATCTCGGCCACCTGCCCGCGGTGGAGCACGATGCCGCCGATGAGCTGGACGTCGAACGGGACCATCTCCCAGGTCACCTCCGAGCCGCCGGCCTCCCAGCTCTTGCCCACGAACCTCCGGCACGTCTCCTTGATGACGGCGAACGCCTCCGCCATGACGTCGTCGAGCACGTCCTCGACGGCGTCGATCCAGTCACCTTCGAGGTCGTCGAGGCGGGCGTAGAGGTCCTGGCGCTCACGGACCGTGAGCGAATCGACCGGCGCGGCCTGGCCGTCGCCGCCGACCTCGTCGTCGCTGGCGCCGGCCGCCGCCAGCTTGGCGCGGACCTCGGCCTGCTCGGCCTCGACGGGCGCGGCGGCCTCGCGGAGCCGGGCCCGAAACTCGGCCGTCTTGGCCTTGAGCTCGTCGTCGGAGAGGTGCTGAAACCGCTCGGCGAGCGCGTTGATCTCGTCGACGACGGGCCAGAGCTTCTTGAGCTCGCGCTCGTTCGAGTCGCCGCCGAGGAGCTTCTGGAGGGCCTTGAGCATGGGGAAATCGAGGTCGGAAATGGGAAGCGCCAGACCGGGCGAAGGTACGGTCCGGAGGATCAGGCAACCCGTGAGGGACGGTGCGGGGGGGGCGTCCGTTGCGCTCGGCCGGACGTATCCGCGCGTTCTTACCGGGGTCTCCCCGAGGCATCGGCCGCTGAACGTCAGGACGCGCGCGCCTCGTCTTCCTTTGCGGCCGATTCGTTCGGCGCCTCTTACGACAACCAGACCACCCAGATCATGGCCAGCGCGACCACGGCGGTGATGAGGTTGGCTGCGGCGCCAGCCCGCAAATAGTCCGAGAACCGGTAGCGTCCGGCCGACATCACCATCATGTTGGTCTGGTACCCAATGGGGGTGAGGAAGCTGCACGAGGCGGCCACGGCCACCGCCACCGCGAACGCCTTCGGGTCGATGCCCGTCACAGGCGCAGCCTCCAGCCCGATCCCGACCATGAGCACGGCCGCCGCGTTGTTCGTCACGACCTCGGTGATGAGGCTGGTCGCCACGAACACGGCTGCGATGACCGCGATGGGACCGAGGCCGGAGGCCGTCGCGGCATTGGCGAGACCGCCCGCCAGCGCCGCCGCCAGCCCGGTCTGCTCGATGGCCTTGCCCAACCCCAGCGCCGCAACGATGACGAGGAGGACGGGCAGGTCCACCGAGCGGCGCGCTTCGGCCCACGTCAGGCAGCCCGTGGCGATCGTCGCCAGCGCTCCGAGGAACGACGTCGTGACGATCGACACGTCGAACACGGCCGAGACGCCGATGCCGGCGGCGACGATCGCCAGCGCGAGGGGCGCGCGCCCGGCCGCCGGCCTCGCGGCCCGCACCGGCGCGACCACGTAGAACGTCTCCCGGTTGCGACCCCCGCGACTGGCGAACGCCGCGGAGGCCTCGACGAAGAGCAGGTCGCCGGCCTGGAGCGGCGTCTGCCCGAGGCCGCCTTCGAGCACGACGTCGCGGCGGCGGACGCCGAGGACCACGCCGCCGTACATCTCGCGAAAGTCGACCTCGCGGAGCGTGCGCCCCTCCAGCGGCGAATCGGCCGCGATGACGGCCTCGTAAACCGGCAGGCCGGCGCGCGCGCGGTGCGCGTCGACCGGCTCCAGTCCGGGCCGGGCCGCTAGCCGGTCGAGAGCATCGAGCGTGCCCCTGAACAGGAGCACGTCGCCCGCGCGGAGGACGGCTTCGGGCGAGGCCGGCACCACGTCGTCGCCCGACTGGAGGTGGACGAGGAAGGCGTCGCCGAGCGACCGCAGCCCGGCGCCTTCGACCGTCTGACCCGCCAGCGCCGACCCGCTGGAGACGCGGACCTCGAACAGGCACTCCGACGGCATCGGCTCGGCAGGGTCGACTCCCCGGTCCGGCAGCGCCCGGTGGCCGGCGAGGCCGAAGTACGCCACGATGGCGAGCGCGACCGGCGCCCCGACGAGCGTCAGGTCGAACAGCCCCATCGGGCCCAGCCCGGCATCCTCCATCAGCCCCGAGACCAGGAGGTTCGTGCTCGTCCCGATCAGCGTCGTCATGCCGCCGACGATGGCGGCGTAGGAGAGCGGGACCATCAGCTTTGACGGCGCGACGCCCGCCCGGGCGCACCACGTCTGCACGCGCGGCATCAGCATCGCCACGAGCGGCGTGTTGTTGAGGAACGCCGAGAGCGTGGCGACGACCACCATCATCTGGGCCGTCGTCGCGCCGAGCCGGTTCGATTTCCGAAACAGGAGCCGGTCGGCGAACGCCAGCGCGCCCGTCGCCTGGACGCCCGCCGCGACTACGAACAGCGCCCCGACGGCGAGCGGCGCCGAGTTGGAGAAGCCAGCGAAGGCGTCCTCGGGCGAGAGAATGCCGGCCACCAAGAGCGGCGCCAGCGCGGCGAACAGAAGAAGCTCCGGACGCGCGAGGTCGCGCACGAGCGCGACGACGAGGCCAACGACGACAGCGAGCGTGACCCACGCCTCCCAGGTGAGATCGAGCATCAGTAGACGAGTTGAATGCGACCGAGCACGAGCGCCTCGGCCGCGCGCGCAGGCATGCCGTCGGCCCCCGCAAAGACGGTCTGCTCGGCCGACAGTTGGAGCCGGACGGCATCGGTGAGAGACCAGTCGACGGCGACGCCGGCCGCCGTGACCGCGCGCGCAGAAGCGGCCGGGTCTGCGAACGTGGGGAACGCGTCCGCGTCGAGCGCGAGGTGGTGAACGCGGGCCGCGACGGCGACGGCGCCCCACTGGCCGGCCTCGGGCGCGAAGGGTCGAGCCGGACGGAGGTGCCCGTAGGTCGCGTCCTCGCCCGTGAGCACCAGGCTCACCGTAGCCTCCCAGGCCCGATGCGCCAGCATCGCCGAGGTCTCGGCGAGGTGGACTCGCTGGCGGCTGGCGGCGGCCTCGGCCAGGATCGACACCGGACCCGTCAGCCAGAGGAGTTGGGGGACGACGCGCCTCCTCGCACCGTCGGCCACGGCCTCCGGGCGGACGTGGGAGACGGCGTCTCGGCCCGGCGTCGAGTACGTGCCGAGGAGCGGCGCGGACGTCGTCCCACGCGCCGCTCCCGCCGACGCCGCCACACCGGCCGCCAGCCCGCTGAGCGGTCCCGATCGGAACGGCCGGACGAACACACGCGCCGTCACGTCCTTCGCGCCGTCGGGGTCGGCATCCACGCTCGCGCCGTCGGCGGTCCCGTTCGTGAGTGCGAGCTCGAGCGACTGGCGGCCCGGTATGAGGCGCAGCAACAGCCCGAGATCGCGGTTCGGCACGAGCGACGAGACGAGCGAGAGCTCTGGGAAGTCGACGTCCGTCGGCGATCGGAGCAACTCCAAGCCCACCGGCCCCTTGAATTTGCCCGCGCGGACGGTGATCGCCGATCCCAGACGGGCCTCGACGAACGCGTCCTGGAGGTCGAGCCGGCTGCTCGCGAGATCCGCCAGGATGCGAACGCGGAAGCGTCCGTCGAGCACGCCGTCGGCCTGGAGCCGAGCTCTCCGGATGAGGAAAGTGGTCGCGTCGGCTCGGTTGAGGAGGACACGGGAATCCGCCTGGACGTCGCCGCCGAAGACGACACGGGAGGCGGACTCCTGGGCGGAAGCGGAGACGGTCACGAGGGCCGCCAGGGTCGCGG
>CAYPVZ010000178.1:0-6546 GCA_964414235.1 uncultured Rhodothermales bacterium
CGGAGGGCGAGGGCGGCCAGCGTCAGCGTCGGGTTCGCCGTCGTAATCGTCGGGAAGACGCCGCTGCCGACGAGGAACAGGTTCTTGTGGTCCCACGACCGCTGGTGGGCGTCGACGACGGACGTGGCGGGGTCGCTCCCCATCGTGTAGGGTCCGACGATGTGGCCGGCGCCGTAGTACTGAAACCCCTTGGGGACGCCGCCCGACTCGGCCGACAGGTTCGTGACCTCGGGCGTCTTGAGGCTGGGGTCGAGCTTCTCGAACAGCGGCCGCCAGTCGTCCTCCATCGGAAACCACTTCGGGTTGAGGAGGGGCGGATTGGGACTGACCGTCGCCACGTTGCGCGTGTAGCACCGGGCGCCGAGCGCGCGGTAGACGTGGCGGGCGAAGATCTCGGCGTAGACGAACCCGAGCTTGGTGTACTCCGAGAGGTCGTAGTGGATGACGGGGCGGGGCAGGCCGAGTCCGTCGGTGTAGGTGTCGGAGAGCGAGATCCGGTTGGTCACCTCGGCCTCCTGCTCGACGAGGAAGCCCATCCGCCACTGTCGCGTGAAGGCATCGTTCAGCCGGGCCACGAGGGCGTCGCCGAAGAGCGCCTCCTGGCCCGGGTTGAGCTGCGACGCGTTCGTCCCTGTAATGAAGTCGGTCGTGGACGTCCAGGGGTCGCCGGCCGAGAAGTTCCACCCCTCGTTGCCGATCTCGACGCGCCACGCAGCGCGGTCGCTCCGGAAGGCGCCGTCGCGGAGCGTCTCGATGCCGGCCGTCGAGAGGGGCCCCCGGTAGCCCCACACGGGCTTCGGCATGAGCGCCCAGCTGAGGTAGAGCGGGTGATCCATGAGCCGGGCCCCCACGAGCCCGCTGCTGTTGGCGACGCCGTTCGCCAGCGCGGGGTTGTCGGGCACGGCCGACATGAGGAGCAGCCGCGGCGTCTCGATGGCGTGGGCTGCCACGACGTAGATCGCTCCGGTCGCCGTCTCTGTCGTTCCGCGCTGGACGGTCCCGTCCGCCGCCTCGTCCCAGCGGACGTACTCGACGCCCGAGACGGTCCCCTCGGCGTCGACCAGGACGCGTGTCGCGACGGCCTGCGTGATGAGCTCGACCGTCGGGTTCTGGAGCGCGTTGGTGACGGTGACCGTCCCGTCGAACTTGGCCTGGATGGGGCAGAACGGGATGCAGTTCGTGTTGCCGGCGCAGACGCGGCGGGAGTCCCGGGGCTGGCTGTTCCGCCCCTGCGGCGTCGGCGTGACGGCCACGCGGCCGCCGTCGAACGTGTCGAACGTCGTCGCCAGCTCCGCGGTGAGGGTGTCGTCGAGCACCGTCGTCGGGATCGCCTGCATCGGGTACTGGTAGCCCGGGGGGTAGACGAGGCCGAGGGCTTCGAGGTCGGCCTGCTGCGCCTCCCGGCTAGCGGAGACGCCGATCGCGTCCTCGGCCTCGCCGTAATAGGTCTCGGCGAGGCTTTCGAAGACGCCCTCGGGCCAGTTGGTCAGCTGGCCGTAGGTCGAGCGCATCGAGAAGTCGTGCTCGAGGAACCGGAGGCTCGTGCCGAGCCAGTGGTTGGTGGTCCCGCCGAGGACGCGCTCGTAGGTGCTGGCGAATGCCAGCGGCCCCTTCTGGAGGAGGTAGCTCACCTCCGGGTCGTAGATGAAGCCGCCGGGGTCGGACAGGTTGCCGGGGTAGCCAGCTTCGACGTTGTTGCCGAAGGTGTCGGCAATGGTCGCGCGGGGCACCGCGAGTTCGGAGGGCGGCCGTCCCGTCTTCCCCTGGACCGATCCGTTGAGCGGCGGGTACGGCGACTCGGGCGTCTTGACCGAGTTGAGGAAGAACGTGTTGGCGTAGTCTTGGCGGCTCCGTGTGCTCTTCGTTCCGCCTTCCAGCAAGAGCACGCGGCGCCCCTGCTTCCCGAGCCGGTCGGCGATAAGGGCCCCGGCGATCCCTGCGCCGACGATGACGACGTCGTAGTGGTCCATGGCGGTGAGGGGCGGGTCAGGAGTAGGAGGGAGAGGGGCTGCCGGTGAACACGTCGAGCGGCGGTGGCTCCTCGGTCCAGTAGCCGAAGAGCCAGTTGCTGTCGCCCATGGCGTGGCTCTGCATCACCTGCCATGCCAGCCCCTGGGTGTAGGCCAGCGGGTTCACGACGTAGCCCGGGTCGAAGGGAAGGGCCTTGTAGTCGCCGTAGTCGAACGGCTGGTACCACGAGCCGAGGTACCACAGCTTCATCAGAGCCTGCGCCGCCTCGCCGATCTGGCCGTCCTGTGCATGCAGGATCTGGGTCCCGATGTCGGTCTTCTGCTCCGGCGTCATGTCCGCCACCGCGACGCCGCCCGCCATGCTGGCGTAGGTCTGCACGAGCGCGTCCCGCGTCGGCCCGAGGCGCTCCCCCATGAAGGCGTAGTAGGTCGGGGCGAGCTCCGAGGGATCCGGCGCAGGGCGGAGGAGATCGGCGCTGAACCCGGTGAGGAGGGCCGAGAGCTGGACGAAGGCGTCGAGGGCGGGGGCATCACTCATTGGGCACGCTCGAGGAGGTAGGTGAAGTCCGAGAACAGGTTGCGCGTGGTGCCGCCCTCGCGCGGCCCCGCGATCGTCGCGTTGAGGTGGCAATTGAGGCAGCTCGACGACGTCTGCGGGTCGGTCCCCTGGATGTAGGTCTCGAGCGTTGTGTTTGCCAGGACCGTCGGCTGCGGGACGCCGTCCTGGCGGCGCCGGTTGAGCGGCATGCACCAGTTGGAGGCGGCGCTCGGGACGAACCCGCTCTGGCCCGAGTCCGAGGCCTGCGTGGGCCACTGGGTCCCGACGAGCTCGTAGTTGGCCCAGACGCTGCCCGCCAGCAGGGGACGGACCGCCGCGTTGAGCCGCTGCGTGACCGGCGAGATCGGGACCTCGCGGACGACCTGACTCTGGCGGTCGGGCGGGACCGGCGCGTTGTGCGGGTTCCAGGGCTGCGGGGGCGGCGCGTTCGTGCAGCCGTCGCAGTCGGCACGGTCGTGGCGGTAGAAGCTGTACGACCGGCTCGGATCGACCTCGCCCTCCGTCGGCGCGTTGTCGACGTGCTCGAACGTCGACCACACCCACTGCGGGAGCGTCTGCGTCTTGTGCCCGATGTGGAGCCCGACGAGCCCGACCGTCTGGGTCCGGCAGGAGGCCGGGTCGTCCCCAACGGGCGGGGTGTAGACGTGAGCCCGGATGGTGTAGTATCGGGAGGCGTCGTCCTGGTCCGTCAGCAGCCGCCAGGCCGTCTTGATCATGACCGCGCCCTCGACGCCGTCCGGCGTGCACCGGTCGCCGCGCGAGACGTCGCACCCGCAGGGGAAGTTGACCGTCTCGGCCGAGACGAAGGTCTGGAGGCTGTCCCGGTTGTAGAGCGCGTTCGCTTGGATGTAGTCGTACATGTCCCAGTTCACGAAGATGGCGAACCGGGCGTAGTTGCCCTGGACATCGATGAGCGGGCCAGAGCGGAATGGCTCGTCGCTCTCTTCGAGGAGGTTGGGGTGCTTCGCCAGCTGCTGGAGCGTGAGCGCCTCGCTGGCGTCGCAGACGTCGGGAGCGGGCTCCGGCTCGGGAGGAGGCGCTCCTTCCTGCCAGGCTGGGATGGGCGCACCGTCGGCCAGGAAGATGCTGGAGCTCTCCGGCCAGTCGTCCCACACGGCCCCGCCCCCGCCGGTGTTGAGCGCGAGGAAGGTGTTCCAGGAGAACGTGTCGAAGTCGCATCGGGCGCCGTCGTTGGTCGCCGTCGTCCCCTCGGGGAGGACGGGTTCGTTCGGGAACGCGCCACCGCGCCGGATGACGAGCGTGCTGTCGCCACACGTCACGTGGACCGTGTCGGCGACCGCTTCCGTTTCCACGGCAGCCACCTCGTCATCGAGGGGCCCAGTGGAGCCGCCATCTCCGCATCCCGCCGCCCAGAGCGCGGCGATGGCATACATCAACGAGAGGCTGGAAGGATGAAGCAGGGAGCGCATGGCTGCATGGGATAAGTAAACGCCTTTTCGAATGGTCGGCGATTGTCCATGCGGCTAGCTACAGACAGGCGGGTAAATAATCAAGTCCGGTCGTGGGGTTTGGAAAAAAGAGTCGAGTTGTGTCGTCGGAGTTTCTTGTGGTTGCTTGGGTAAAAATGGTTATGTCAGGGCGTTGCCTCCGGTCTCAAAAGAGAAGGGCACCTCGCGTCTGCGAGATGCCCCTTCGTGTGATCTGCCTGATTCCTGCCGAGTGGTCGGGAGCTGCTATTCTTCGTAGATGGCTTCGCCGTCGAGGTACGTCGCCAGCACGCGGGTGGCGAGGAGGTCCTCCGGGGGGACCGTCATGAGATCTTGCGAGAGGACCACGAAGTCGGCTCGTTTGCCGGGCTCGATGCTGCCGACCTCGTCCTCCATGAACCCGGCGTAGGCGGCGTCGAGCGTGAAGCCCTTGAGCGCCTCGGCGCGCGTGAGGGACTGGTTGCCGTACCAGCCGCCGGCCGGCTCGTTCTCGGCGTCCTGGCGCGTGACGGCGGCGTAGAAGCCGAGCAGCGGCGAGACGCGCTCGACCGGGAAGTCGCTCCCGAGCGCGAGGCGCGCGCCGGAGTCGACGAGGCGGCGCCAGGCGTAGGCCCCCTCCAGGCGGTTGGCGCCGAGGCGGTCGCCGGCCCAGGGCATGTCGCTCGTCGCGTGCGTCGGCTGGACGCTGGCGATGATGCCGAGCGCGGCGAAGCGGGCGAGGTCGTCGAGCGAGAGGATCTGGGCGTGCTCGATGCGGTGGCGGCCCGGCCCGCCGCCCGTGTGCGCGATGGCCGCCTCGTAGACGTCGAGCACCTCGCGGTTGGCCCGGTCGCCGATGGCGTGTGTGTTGACCTGGAGCCCGCAGACCATGGCGGCCTGGACCGTCGCGCGGAGCGCCTCGGGCGTTTCGAACAGGAGGCCCTGGTTGCCGTGGTCGTCCGAGTAGTCCGCCAGCAGGGCGGCGCCGCGGCTGCCGAGCGCACCGTCAGCGTAGAGCTTGACGCCGTGGACGACGACGCGATCCTCGTCGAGGCCGTCGGGGTGGGTGTCGCAGAACCGGGCGATCTCGGGCGGCGTGATCATCGCGTAGACCCGGAGCGGGAAGCGCCCGGCCGCGGCGAACTGGCGGTAGAGCTCGACGGCGGCGAGCGGGGCCCCGGCGTCGTGGACGCCTGTGAGGCCGGCGCGGGCCGTCTCCTCCAGCGCGCGCGTGAGCGCCGCCTCGGCGAAGGCGCGGTCCGGCTCGGGCACGGCGCCCTGGACCAGCGCCGAGGCGCCGTCGACGAAGACGCCGCTCGGGCGGCCCTCGGCGTCGCGGAGGACGGCGCCGCCGACGGGGTCAGCGGGGGCCTCGGCCTCGGGGTCGATGCCGGCGGCGCGGAGGGCGGCCGAGTTGGCCCAGTTCGCGTGGCCGTCGATGCGGCTGAGCCAGACGGGACGGTCGGGGAAGGCCGCGTCGAGGTCCTGGCGCGTGGGGAAGGCGCCGTCGCCGCTCCAGTCGTTCTGATCCCAGCCGCGGCCGGTGAGCCAGGCGCCCTCGGGGAGCGTCGTCTCGAAGGCGCGGAGCCGGTCGAGGATGTCGGCCTTGGAGGTCGTGCCGACGAGGTCGGCCGAGAGGAGGGACTCGCCGAGGCCCATCAGGTGGGCGTGCGCGTCGATGAGGCCCGGGACGACGGTCCGCCCCTGGAGGTCGAGGCGTGGCCAGTCGGCACGGCCCTCGCTCACCTCCGCCTCAGTGCCGACGGCGACGAACCGGCCGCCCTCGACGGCGAACGCCTCTGCGACGGGGTGCGTGTCGTCGACGGTGTAGGCCGTCGCGTTCGTCGCGATGTAACGAGGTTGGGCGACGGCGAGGGCGGGCACGAGGAACGCGAGGGCGAGGAGACGGAGCATTGGGGGAGCAAGGAACGTCCCGCAAGATCGCCTCTCTCGGCGACCGCGTCAGACGCGCGGCTCGCGCTCGACCCAGAGCGTCACAGGCCCATCGTTGACGAGGGCGACTTCCATCTTTGCGCCGAACACGCCCCTCGCCACGGGCTGGCGGAGCGTCTCCGCCAGTCGGGCGACGAACGCGTCGTAGAGCGGCTCGGCGATCTCGGGCGCGGCCGCGCGTGCGTAGCTCGGGCGTGTCCCCTTCTTCGTCTCGCCCGCCAGGGTGAACTGGCTCACGACGAGCGCGCTCCCGCCGACGTCGACGAGCGAGCGGTTCATCCGGCCGTCGGCGTCGGGGAAGACGCGGAGCGCGGCGACCTTGTCGGCCAGCCAGTCTTTTTCGGCCTCGGTGTCGCCCTGGACCACGCCGAGCAGCACGAGCAGCCCGCGCCCGACCTCGCCCACGACCTCGCCGTCGACGCGGACGGACGCGGAGGAGACACGTTGGACGAGGGCGATCATGACGGCGCAGGGGGGAGGGCTGCGAAGATCCCCCCGTTCGGCGGGCGCCGCCAGCTACTAGGGACGTCGGGCGGTCAGGCGGGCGCGACGGGCCGTCAGCACCTCGCGTTCGTGCTGGAGCTCGGCGCGGCGCTGGGCCAGCAGGTCGACGCGGCGATCCTGGCGCCGAAAGGGC
>CAYPVZ010000179.1:0-6478 GCA_964414235.1 uncultured Rhodothermales bacterium
GTGAGCGCTACCGCCAGGCCCTTGGCCGCCAGGCCCTTACACCGACGCGCGGGAGCATCCCGCCCGGGCCGGTCCTCCAGGAGGCCCCGCCGGCGCCAGGGACGCCCGAGGCTCTCGACGCCGGGACCTACCAGCGCGCGGCCCCCATGCCACGCACGCCGCAACCGAACTAGCGCCAGCCGCTCTCGGCCCCCTGCCGTTCCTCCCCGCCTCCCATGACTTCCACCGCCCTCCGCTCCGTTCGACCGCGCATCCTCGCGTGGCTGGCGGCGCTCGTGCTCCTGCCGGCCGTGCCGGCCCTGGCTCCGGCTGCCTCGGCCCAGACGTCCGACCGCGTCGTCCGCGGCTACGTCCCGCCGGACGAGCTCGTGTCGTTCCCCTCGACGACGCCGATGAACCAGTTCTTCCGGCTCATCAACCCGACGTTCTTCCGGGTCACCGGCAAGCGCATCGTGGACCCGATGGACCGGACCGACGCCATCGGTGTGGCTCTCAACGGCGTCCACTTCATCGACGCCTTCGAGCTCGTGCTCGACCGCCACGGGCTCGACTTCAACGAGTCCGAGAGCTACTTCATCGTGACCGAGCCGCAGATCGTCGCGACGACGACCGACGGCGCCTCCGCCGATCCCATCACGGCGACGCCGGTGGTCGCCGCCAGCGCGCCGGTGGACCTGCCGGCGACGGCCGACACGCGCGAGATCCGGATCGACGCCGTCATTTTTCAGCTCAACTCGCGGCGCGCCCGCGAGTTCGGGACCAACTGGTCGGCGCTGTTCGGGCAGGCGACCGGGTCGAACGGGAACTCGTCGGGTGGCTCGTCCGGCAGCGGGTCTGGGAACGGTAACAACGACGGGGCTGGCGCCGGCACCCAGTTCTACATCAACGGCGGCTCGTTCTTCGACGCGCTCGACGGGTTCATCGAGGCCTCGTCGGACCGGATCGAGCTGACGACGATTCTCAACCTGTTCCGCTACTTCGAGGAGCAGGGATTCGGGCAGACCATCGCTACGCCGTTCGCCGTCGTCCAGAGCGGGGAGCAGGGCCGGCTCCAGAGCGGCCAGGACATCCCGGTCACGGTCAAGGACTTCGCCGGCAACGCGACGACCCAGTTCTTCTCGACCGGCACCATCATCGACGTCACGCCGACGCTCATCGTCGACGAGCGCGAGGGGGACCCGGTCGAGTTCATCCACCTCGACGTGAAGGTCGAGAAGTCGACGGCCATCCCGTCCGGCGACGGGGTCGCGATCAACAAGGACAACGTGACGACGCAGCTCCCGCTGCTCTCGGGCGAGATGCGCGCCATCGGCGGGCTGACGTCGACCGACGAGTCGGTCACGCGGCGCGGCGTCCCGGTCCTCAAGGACATCCCGATCCTGAACTTCTTCTTTTCCTACAAGCAGCGGTCGATCAACCAGAACGAGATCATCATCGTCCTGCGCGCCCGCGTGGCCGACGACCTGCGCACGCGCCAGAACCGCGAGCTTCCGCGATCGCTGCTCAACCAGGAACGCCGCGACGCGGACGACCGGCTCCGCGAGTTCGGCGTCGAGCCGACTCCGCACCCGGACAGCGACCGCTAGGGACCGCACCGAGGAACGGACCGCCCCGGGGACCACGAGGTCTCCGGGGCGGTTTTTTTGAGGGCAGCGGCCGGCCGTCGTGCCGCGCTGGCGACGCGCGCCGCCAGCCGGGCGGGCTCAGGCGACCGAGCGGCCCTTCCAGAGGACGCGCCCGCTCGCGTGGGCCCGCCATGAGGCGAGGATGAGCCCCAGGCCGAGGGCGACGACGAGCGGCCCGAGCGCGCTCACCCAGAGGGGGAACCGCCCGGCGCGGTCGATGGCCAGCTTGATCGCGGCGAGGCTGGCGAGGGCCGCCCAGCCCGCGGGGCCAACGAGCCAGAGGACGCTGGGGACGACCCACACGAGCGTGTAGAGCGCGACGAAGGCCGCGAAGCCGGCCGTCGTGCGTCCGCCGGGGAGGCCGCCGGCGAGCAGGAACGCGTTCTTGCGAAAGCCGCGCCACGCCTCGTCGAAGGTCCGGTACATCCGCACGGCGACCTCGCCGCCGAGGTCCGCCAGCGTCAGGCGGAGGCCCTGCTGCTTGAGGTAGCGGCCGATCATGACGTCCTCCAGCACCTCGTTCCTGACGGACTCGTGGGGCGCCAGCCGGCGGTAGTCGGCCGCGCCGATGACCCAGATCTGGCCGTTGAGGGCGCTCAGCGACGGGGCCGCCACGCGCGGCACGAGGGGGATGGGGAGGGCCGCGAGCACGGCGAACGGGACGAGGCTCGTCAGCAGCGCCGCCGGGCCGCGGTCGACGTAGCGGGGGAGCCCCGTGAGCGTGCCGCCGCCCGCCCGTCGCCAGCGGCCGACGAGACGAGCCAGCGCGCCGTCGTCGCGGAGGCGGGCGTCGGCGTCGAGAAAGACGAACACGTCGCCGGTCGCGCGGGCCGCGGCCTGGTAAAGCGCATGCGGCTTGCCGACCCAGCCGGGCGGCGGGCCCTCACCACGGACGGCGATGAGGCGCGGGTCGGTGTGGGCCTGGAGGACGTCCCACGTCCCGTCCTCGCTCGCATCGTCCACGACGACGATCTCGGCCTCGACGCCGCGCTGGGCGAGGAGCGTGGGAAGGAGGACGCCCAGGTTCTCGGCCTCGTTGCGAGCCGGGACGAGGACCGAAATCCGCCCCACCGGGGCAGGGAGAATGGCCCGCCGGTCGCGCGCGAACGCGACGAGGTTCATCGCCACGATGAGGGCCACGCCCGCGTGGAGCGCCAGTACGGCGCCGAGGAGGACCGCGGCCGGCCCGCTCATGGCGGGTCGATCAGGAACTGGCGGAAGATGCGCGGTGGGTTGCGGGAGAGCAGCCGCTGGCGGAGCGCGGTGCCCTGCTCGCCGTCCTGCCGGCGGACCGCCATCCAGATCCAGACCTCGGCCTCGAACGGGTGGAGGCCGGGCACGCCGCGCCCGCCGAGCCGCGTGCGGAGCTGCTCGAACGTCGTCTGCGCCTCCGCGATATCGCCGCCGAAGAGCCGGGGCTTGTAGTACAGGCTCTGGCCACGCACGAGGAGCGCGTACGGCTCGGCCGCGTCCCGTTCGAGCGCGCGGCCGAGGATCCGCTCGGAGCGCGGCCCGTCGATGGGGAGCCGCCATGCCGGGCCGCTGCCGGCGCGGTAGCCCCAGAGCGCCGCGATCAGCGCCAGCTCGCGGGCCGACGTCACGCCCTCCTCCGACGGGATGTCGGCGAGGTAGGCGCGGTCGAGCGTCATCGGGTAGAGCCGGTACAGGCAGAGCAGCCGCTCCTCGCGCGTTCGCGCCTTCGCCCGGTACAGCCGCTCGACGCCGGCCGTGTCCTGCCGGGCGTAGTAGTACGTCAGCGAGTCACGGACGGTAGAGGCGCTGGTCGTCGGGGCGAGGCCGATCAGGAGCGCTGCCAGCGAGGCGAGCATCGACGGGGTGGGGGGACAGTCGGGGGCGGAACGAAAAGCTAGAGGCCGACGGTGCGCGCGAGGAGTGAAGGTGGAGGGAGGCCTACGGGCGACCTCGGTCTGCTGGGAACGTCCAGCGCTCGTAGAGCCGGGCCAGCCGCGAGAGGTCCCAGCGCTCGGCCGGGCCTGGCGTCCCATCCAGAACGATGGTCACCGCACCGCTGGCGACGTCGTCCGGCCGCACGTCGCGCGCCGCGTCGAGCGCCGCCGCCAGCCGGGCGGGCGCGTCGTCGCCGGGCGCCTCCGTCGCGTCGCCGACGGCGAGGACGGCCGTCGGCCGGTTCTCGCCCCACCACGTGAGGTGGACGCCGACGGGCACCCAGGCGGCCTCGGGGAGCACGCGGCCGAGGCGCGCGAGGTCGGCGCGGAACGGGCCGAGGCCGTCCTCGGGCACGCGCATCGCGCCCTCGGGGTAGAGGTAGAGCGCCGTCTGCGGATCGGCCGCCATCCGCCGCGCCGTCTCGCGGATCGTCCGCGTCCGCCGCCGCGCGTCGTCGGCGGGGAAGGGGAGGGCGCCGACCGGGCCGAAGAGCGGTGCCTGGTCCCACGCCTCCATCCAGACGACCATGGGCCGCCGCCAGACCTGCGTCACGAGGTGCCAGAGCAGGAAGCTGTCGGCGTAGACGTGGTGGTTGGCGACGAGCACGAGCGGCCGGCCAGGTGCCGGGTCGGTGGGCTGGCGAACCACGACGCGGCGGAGCGCGGCCAGCTCGGCGCGGATCGTCCGCTCGGCGAAGCGTCGCGCCAGTCGGGCGCCGGGGCCGTCGGGGGCGCCGTCGGGCCGGCTCACGGCGCGGCGCGGCGGGCGCGCTCGCGACGTCCGGCGTAGTCGTCGTCGAGGAGCACGCGGAGCTTGCGCCGGAGCGGGACGGCCGCGCGCCGCGTCAGGTTGTCGTAGCCGTTGGCGCGCACGCCGTTGAGGAACTCGCGGTACATGCGCGCCGCGCCGCGGATGCCGGCCTGGGCGCCGGGACGGAGCGACGGAATGGCCCGGGCCGCCTCGTCGTAGAGCGCCTCGGCCTCGGCCATGAGCGACTCGACGAGGTCCGCGTACGCTCGGGGCACGGGCGGGCCTGCCTCGGTGAGCGCGCCGACGTCGAGGTCGCGCGCGGCCATCTCGTCGGCGGGGAGGTAGCAGCGGCCGAGGTCGCGGCAGTCCTCGCCCACGTCGCGGAGGACGTTTGTGATCTGCATGGCCGTCCCGAGCGCACGCGCCGAGCCGTCGAGACGCGCGCGGTCGGCGCGGCCGCGGACGAGGAAGGGCAGCATCGCCGCGCCGACGGAGCCGGCGACGAGGTCGGCGTAGGCGATGAGATCCGCGCGGGAGCGGACCGGGCGGCCTTCGAGGTCCCAGCGCGCCCCGTCGATGAGCTGGCGGAGCGCGTGCGCGGGCAGGTCGTAAGTGGCGTGGACCTCGGCCAGCCGGCGCCAGAGGAGGCCATTCGTGCCCTCCGGCGGGTGGCC
This sequence comes from uncultured Rhodothermales bacterium, assembly GCA_964414235.1. Classification (GTDB taxonomy): domain Bacteria; phylum Bacteroidota; class Rhodothermia; order Rhodothermales; family Rubricoccaceae; genus Rubrivirga. Next base: position 4,958 of record CAYPVZ010000179.1, read on the forward strand.
GCTGAGCGTGGCGTCGAGCGCGCGCTCCAGCGTCGCCAGTTCGCCGAGCGCCGCAGCGTCGCCGATCCGCCGGGCCCGCTCGTCGGCCAGCGTGTCGACCGTCCGGCAGTAGAGGTAGAGGACGGCGACGGGCAGGCGCTCGCGGCGGGGCAGCAGCCGCGTGGCGAGCGAGAACGTCCGGCTGTGGTGGCGGAAGGCGCGGCGGAGGAAGCGGTCCTCGTCGCGCCGCGAGGCGCCCGCGGCCGGGTGCGCCGGCGCCGCGAAGGCGGGCCGGTCGGGTGCCGAGGCGGGGGAGAGGACCTGCATCACGCGCCGCTGGCGGAGGGCACCGGCGGCTCCGAGAGACGTGCCGAGGCGGGCGGGGCCGCGTCGCGCCGGGCGTAGAGCACGCCGAGGGCCACCGCCAGCCCGGCGAGGCCAGCGAGCGCCGCCAGCGGGGCCTTGTAGGCCAGGCAGACGCCGACCGAGAACGCCGAGTTGAGCACGTAGAACCGCGGCGCCCACGTCCGCACGAACGGGTCCGGCGCCGGCCGCAGCCCGCCGAGCGCCTCGTAGGCCAGCCCGATGAGGACCGACGTGAGCGCCCAGCCGCCCCAGTTCACGAGTGGCATCCCGAAGAAGACGCCGCCCACCTCGTACTTCCAGAACGGGAACGCGTGGTTCATGGCCGGGTCCAGCGCCACGTCCCACAGCACCATGAACAGCGCCACCGCGCCGATCCGCCCGACGCGCCCCAGCCCGAGCCGCCGACCGAGGTCGAGCGAGACGATCGAGATGGCGTACCACGACGGCGGGATCAGCCACGGCACGTGCCCGGCGATCTTGGCCCCGAGAAAGTCGCCGTAGGAGTACGGCCCGAATGGGAAGCCCGTCTGCGTCCCGATCAGCTCGGCCGCCGCGCCGATCACGCTGCCGGCGACGAGGAAGGCGACGGACCGGCCCCAGCCCAGCTCGCCCAGGTAGAGCGTGAAGGCGAGCACGGGCAACATCGCCATGTTGACCCACGTCGGCAGCTTGATCAGGTCGTCCAGCGACAGCCCCGTCGAGACGGCGATGGCGTTGAGCGCCTCGGCGGCCGGCCCGGGGAAGAAGTTGAGCAGGACGGCCCCGGCCAGGCTGAACACGACCGAGCCGGCGAAGAGGCCGAGGGCGAGGAGGAAGACGCGGCGCGAAGTCATGCGGAGCGGGGCGGGAGCGGCGGACGGCGTTACCCTCGACGGCGTTCCGCCCGCGACGCCGCCCAAGATCGCCCGTGACGGCCATCCGCCCGCCCGAGTTCGCTCCACGTCTGGACTACGTCGCGCTCCTGCTCGCCGCGGAGCGCCTCGTCCTGGCCGACACGTTCCCCTTCAGCCGCCAGGGCGGCCACAACCGCGCCCGCATCCGCACCGCCCAGGGCGCGCAGTGGCTGACGGTCCCGCGCCGCCACGCCGGCCTCGGGCAGCCGCTGGCCGAGGTCGAGGTCGTCGAGGACGGCGGGCGCGAGCGGCACCGGAAGTCGCTCCGCGCGGCCTACGGCAT
>CAYPVZ010000180.1:0-6474 GCA_964414235.1 uncultured Rhodothermales bacterium
CTGCGGGTGATCACCGTCCGCTCGCGGCTGGCCGACGGCGTCGCCGAGGTGCTGGGCGGGCTCTCGCCACTGACCGCCGTGTTTCCTGCCGCGTCGCCGCCCGCGCGCGCTCTCGGCGGCGTCTACTGGTACGTCCCGGCCAGCCCGCGCGACGAGGGCGGCGGCTCCTACGAGGAGCCCGTCTGGTACGACCCGACCTCGACCGATCTCACGGGCGACGGCGACGAATTGCTGCTGAGCCTCGACACGCGGGCCGCCGTCGGGGGCGCCTTGCGCGCCTGGGTCGACGAGGCCGTGAAAGCCGTCACGGCCGAGGCGCTGAGCGGGCTCGTCCGCCGGAATGCCGACGTGGTGGTGATCCGGCAGGAGCTCGAGGCGTGGCAGAGCGATCTCGAATCGTTCCGGGTGCCCGAGAGCGTCGCCGTGGTAGAGGGCGACGTCAGCGGGACCGCGAGCGACCTCCCCGCCTTTCTCCGGCTAGTCGCGCGCGGGGTACCAGCCCGCGTTCTGAGCGACCTCCCGACCCACCACGGACGACTGGTGGTCACCGCCGATGGGCTCGTGGACCGGGCCACTCGAATCTGGGGCCGACGCCACGGCAATGCGTCGTGGGAGGCTGCCGCGGGCGCCCTGCCGGCTCACGGCGACAACCTCGGCGACGCGCTCGGGCTGGGTCCGGACATCTTGCCGGCCCCGTTCGTCTCCGTCGACGGCCTGTTCACGCCCCGCCTGACGGTCTTGACTCGCGACCAGGAGCCGTCCGATGAATGGCGCGTGCTCCGGTTCGAGGGCGGGCGCGGCGCGGCGCTGTTCCCGTTCGACCCCGACGTGCTCGCCATGCTCTGGGACGACGGCAGCGGCCAGACCGACGCCGAGCGTCGGCGCCACGCGTTGGCCTCGCTCGTCCGCCTCACCACGGCCCGCCAGTCGAAGCGGGACTATACGGTCTCGATCGAGCTCGGAGGCCAGGTCGTGGAGCGGCCCTACGCGTTCACCGCCGAGACGGCCACCGTCGACAACGGCTTGCTTCTCGACGACGTCATCGAGACGGATACCGTCGACCTGCGCCTCTTTCCCAACTTCGACGTCGAGCCCATCTTGAACCGGCTCCCCGAGGTCAAGGGCGGGCGGCCCGACGGGTGGTACTTCGCCCGGCTCCGCCGAGGCCCCGGGTGGACCTTCGACGTCAACCCGTTCCGGCTCTCCGGAGGCCGCATCGATGCAGGTGGGCGAACGGGCCCGTTTGTCGTTCGGTCCCAGGTGCTGGGGCAGGACCGGCCCGGGACTCCCGCTAGCGCGCTCCCGCCAGGCCGCCTCGAGCAGTTCGTGATGGAGCAGCGGCCGGACGGGTTCCACTTCACCGGGCGCGGGTTCTGCCTCACGAACCTCCCGCCCCCGGGCGGCGGCAACCCGAAGACGTGGAAGGTCGGCGTCGACTTCGGCACCTCGAACACCTGTGTCGCCTACGACGATGGCTCCCGCGGCCCGCGGACGCTGGATCTCCCCATCTTCACCACGACGCTCCTCGCCAAGCCAAGCTTCGGCGAGCTCGCTGGCGAGGACGCCTCGGGCGCGTTGGTCCAGACCAACGAGGGCGCCGCGGCGGCCTACGACTTCTTCTATCGGTTCGGACCGGACGAGACGAACCTGAATGTCCAAGCCTACTACCCGACGCAGATTCTCACGCGCGAGTCTGTCCCCTCTCCCGACGATGCCGACGGGCCAGGCTTCGACCTCTCGGACGGGATGATCTACTTCCGCAACATCGACCCGAGCACCTCCGAGTTGTTGCCGCTGCTCCGTGACACGCTCGACGAGGATGCTCGGAGGAGCGACACGCCCCCGGAGCAGTTTGATCTCCTGCAGGACATCAAGTGGGATCGCCGGGAGTGGCTGCGGCACTTCATGGGCCACCTCCGCAAACAGGTCGTCCTGACGGCGGCGAAGGAAAACGCTTCGATCGAGAAGATCTGGTTCTCGCACCCCCGGGCGTTCCAGAGCCAGGAGGTCACCAACTTCTGGACCGAGGTCGAGAAGGCCTGGAAGGGGGTTCTGGCGAGCGCGCGATGGAAGGACGTGTTCCGCACGGAGAGCGAGGCCGTCCGCACCACGCTCGCTGTGGGGAAGAACCAGCGGGTCGTGTTCGACGTCGGCGGCGGCACTACCGACCTCATCGGGTTCCGCGGCGGTTCCACGGCGGTGTTCCAAGCCTCGCTCAAGCTGGCTGGCAGGCCCATCAACGACTATGTCATCGCGTCGCCGGCCTTCCGCCGCGCCCTCGTCGACCGAGCCGAGGAGGTCCTCGGCCCCAACTCGCTCGGTGCCACGAAGGGAGTGCTGGTCGGCGAGCGCCCGCGCGGTGAGGTCATCACGAACGCATGGATCGGGCTGTTGCAGACCCTGGAGGGATCGGACCTCGACAAGGTCGTCGTCAACCTCACGGATGTGTCGGACGACGAGGAGGGACGGGCGGTCAAGGGGTTCTTCCTGTCGCTCTCGCTCCTGTTCGGCGGGCTTGCGTTCCAGGCGGGCCGGTTCCACCGGGCCGCGTCTGAGGGGCACGTTATTGGGGTGGAGCCGTTCGCTCTGGAGCAGACCCGGCTGACGCTGACGGGGAACGGGAGCAAGCTCTACCAACTCCTCTCACCCGACGGCTACTCGTTCCACCCCGTGTTCGAGGCCATCTTCCGGGAAGGGCTACGGGGTGCACCCGCTGGCAGTCACGAGGACGAGGAGAACCCTGCCGAGCACGAGGAGAACCCCGCCGATCACATCTCGCTCGTGATGGACGGGGTGTACAAGGACAACGGTGCTGAACTCGCCAAGGCGACCGTTGCGCTGGGGCTAGTCTCCCGCGACGCCGGGGCGGGGACGCCGCCTATCCTCCCGGTCCCCGACTTCATAGGCGAGGATCTGCCTGGCGTCGAGGGCGGGCCGCTGGCGCCGGCCGGCGCGTTCTACGCGGCGTTCGCCCGGGACGACCGCTCGTTCCAGTCGTCGCGCGAGGCGCCGCCGGAGCTCTCGGCGTTCCTAGACGCGATGGGCCAGGCACTCCCCCGGGGGCGAAACCTGGGGCACACGGTCGTGCCCGGCCTCACGAACGACTGGTCCACCTGGATCAAGAACGACCTCTACCCGGGGGCGGCCCCGCTCGTGCGTGACCGGCTGGGGGAGGTCGTCGACAGGAAGTCGTTCGACATCGAAGTCGTCCAGGACCGGCCCGAGCCTGGCGACGGCGAGTACCCCATGCTGGAGCCTCTGTTCATCACCGAGGTCGCTGCGCTGCTCCAGCGGATCCGCGAGGAGTACGCCCACTAGCCTGACGCCCCATGTATGCTCTCTTCGCCGCCCTCCTGCTGGTTCCGGCCGTCTTGCGAGCCGACACCACCGAGACTGACCCCCTCTCCGAGATCGGCACCGAGGAGTCGGGGCCGTCCGGAGAGTCTACCGGAGGCGAAGACCTCAGGACGTCCCTCGACACCGCACGCGCGTACGTTGACAGCCTGAGGGCCGCCCTCGACACCCCAGATGACGACTCGGAATCGACCGATCTGGACGACTGGCTGAGCAAGCTCCGTTCCGCGTTGGATCAGGCCGAGGTAGAGGGTCTGCCGGAGCGACCGACCGACGGGGCTATCGCAGACGATGCTGAGGGAGGGCTCGACTGGCTCCTCCTCGCTGTTGGCGGCGCATCCGGGCTGCTGTTGGGCCTGGGCGCGGGGTGGCTCGCCTGGGGCCGCCGCCAGCGGGGCAAGGAGTCGCGAGCGCCGTCTGGGGGGGCGGGTTCTCACTCTTTCGAGCCTACGGTGCCCCTGCTCCCCAATCCCGACCGCGGGAGGAAAGACCGGACGACCCCCGTCGCGCAAGATGCCGACCTCAAAGAGATGATCCGGACCTTCGAACGGGCAATGACGGGCCGGCTCGACCAGATCGAGCGGAAGATCACGTCCGCGCCGCCGCCCCGGTCGGAGCGCTCGACGGGCCGCGATAGGTCGCCGACACCGAAGGCTCCGTCCCGAGTCGACAGCCAGGGCACCCTCATCGGCGCGGCGTTTGCGTCGTGGTGCCGGGAGGCCGGCCCGGCTGTGAGTGAGCGGGCCGGGTTCGCCGCCCGGCTCGCCGAGGCCGTCCCCGGAGCCTCCGTCCGTCCGATCTACCGCGACCGCGACAGCGCGCGGCTCCCCGTCGTGTTCTCCGACGACGAGGGCCGGTCGCCGGCCGAGTACTGGGCGGTTGAGGGGGCTGGTGGGCCGTGGTTGCTCCCATTCCCCCAGGGACCGCGACAGTTCCGAGACCTCGCCGACGGGACGTTCGATGGGGGCACGGTCGCGCCACGCTCACTCCAGTCGGCCACGCCGGCCCGGCTCCAGCCCGCCGAGGGTGGGGGCTACGCCGTCGCCGAGCCTGGCCGCCTCGCCTGACCCCCGACCCGATGGGCCTCGTTAACCTGTTTTACTTCATCCTGGGAGCCTACGCTCTCATGTACCTCGTGGCGTTCGTCGTGCCGTTGGTGAAGGCGTTGAGCGACCTCCGGCCCGGCGACAGCCTCAACCGGCTCGGGGCTCTTCTGAGGGCCGAGGCCGACGAGGCCGCCGCTGCCCGGCGTCCCGCGCTGGCGACCTCGGGCGACGGGGCGGTCGTGGTGGCCGTCCCCGTCAGCGGGGCGTTCGAGAGTGATCCGGATGACCCGCCCGTTGACGAAGCCGACGACGACGAGTGGTACGACGAGGAGGCTGAGGAGGAAGAGGAGGCTGTCGCCCCGGCGCGGACCTCGCAGGTGGTCGCGATGGAGCGGCTGACGGGCCACCGAGCTCTTGTGGCCCGCTACCCGAGCCCACTCGTGCAGGACGCCGTCGACCGCGTTCGGGCGCAGTACCCCGGCGGGGCCTACCAGCGCGTTGACGTCGAGCGGCTCCCGAGCTACGTCGTCTACGCCGAGCGGCTGGGGACGGCCCGGACGATGGCCGGCCTGTTCGTCCTGCTCGGGTTGGTGCTCACGATGACGAAGCTGAACTCGGTCGTCGGCGGGATCGCCGGGGTCACGCGGTCGTCGACGACCCAGCAGGGATTCTTGGATGCCATGAGTCGGCTGATGCAGGACATCGGCGGGGCGTTCACAGCCTCGATCTGGGGTCTCTGGCTCATGCTCGCCGCGCTGGCCGTCCTCGCCATCATCGACCAGTTTGCACAGAAGGCCGTCGCCGCCGTGGACCGGGAGTTCTCGGGCCGCGTCGTGCCCGACCTCGCCCTGCTCCACCAATCGCTGGCGCCGGATCTCTCACTGGGCGACCTCCTCGCCAAGACCGGCGCGAGCCTCTCGGGCCTCAACGTGACCGTCGACGGGCTGACCCGAGGAATGGCCGCATCACTTGCCGAGCTCGGCGAGCAGATCCGCGACATGCTCCAAGACTTCGGCCGGTTCGAGAAGCACTACGTCCAGCTCAGCGGGCTCCTCCGCGAGATTGGCGAGGCCGGGGAAACGCTGCGGAGCGTAACGCGCGGACTCGACGGGGCGACCCAGCGGCTCGCCGAGCCGCTCGACGACTTCAACCGCAACGTCGGCGAGCACCTCGCCCTCGTTCGCTCTCACCTTGAGACCGTCGGCGACGCGACGACGGCCTACATCGAGGGATACCACGAGACGTCGACCCAGCTCCAGACCGTCCAAGCCCACAGCGACGAGACGGTCCAGGCCATCCAGAACCTGCTCACGACGCGCATCGACGGGATGGGGCGTGAGCAGGTTGAGGCTCTGCGGGGATTCCAGAAACAGGCTCAGGAGACGAACGCCCGGCTGGCGACGCTCATCGGCGTGCTGGAGAAGACGCCGCCCCGCGCCGCCCCGGTCGCCCGGCACTCGGCGCTCGGTGCAGAAGGTGGCCTCCCTCCGACGCTGTTCTTGTGGGTAGCCGGCGGGGTCCAGCGCCTTGTGGCGTACGTCCGGCAACAGCTTCGATCCCGCCGCTAACCTCATGGGACTCCTTCTCCTGCTCGGCCTCGCGGCTATCGTCGGGGCCTACGTCCTCGGCGACAAGACAGGCAGCTCGCAGGGGCTTCTCTCTGAGAGCCAGCGGACGATCGAAGCGATGGTGACATCGCTTCGCGACCGAACTGCCGAGTGCGAACGGCTGGTCGCGGCGGCAAAGCATCACCAGGATCAGATAGGCGAGATCCAAGAGCGGAAGGAGTTCTGGGAGCGGCGGGCGCAGGAGACGCAGGGCCGGCTCGATGCTGTCGTTCAGGAGGCGGCTGAGGACCAGGCCGACTCGCAGGGCGCCATCGACGAGTTGACGGCCGAGATCGAAGCACTGAACGAGCGAGCCGAAGCACTCCGGACCCAGGCGGAGGCTGCGGAGGCTGCGCTGGAAGAGGCCCTCGGCCGCTCCGCCGGCCTCTCGGCCGACGCCCTCGACGCGGCCGGGGCATTCGTCGCGTGGTGCAATCGGGCGACCCCGCTTGTCGGCCGGCACTACC
>CAYPVZ010000181.1:0-6472 GCA_964414235.1 uncultured Rhodothermales bacterium
GATGCGGACGAGTCGGAATCGCAGCCAGGGCCAATCCTGAGCATCTCGCTCACCATCGTCGCGGTGGTGGGCATGGAGGCCCTGCCGTCGGACCTGCTGCTGGTGTTCGGGAGCGGCGCCCTCGCCGGCTCCGTCGGCCAGTTCGCCGTGCCGTTCGCGAGCGGGCACTACGACCGGCTGATGACGCTGCCCGGTGCCATCATGCCGTTCGTGCGCGCCAAGTGGGCCGGGATGGCACTGGCCACGGTCGGCCTCGGGCTGGTACAGGCGGTCGTCGTGGGCGTGCTCGCGCCGGGCCGGGTGTGGCTCGTCGGCGTGTCGGTGCTGTTCAGCCTGGGCGTGCTGGCGCCGGCGGCGCTCTGGGGCTCGACGCTGGGCCCGAAGCCCGTCGCCCTCTCGGGGCGCGTGGCGTTCAACTACCAGGTGCAGTCGTTCGGCGGGCAGGTGCTGGTGGGTGCGACGGCGGTCCTCGCCGGCAGCCTCGTCACGGTCGCGGGGCCGCGGTGGGGCGCGGCCGTCGCCGCCGCGCTGGGGCTCGTCGGCATCCTCACGGCGCCGCTCTGGCTCCGCGCGCTCGCCGCCCGCCTCGTCCGCCAGCGGCACGCCGTCGGCGCCCGCTTCCGCGCCTCGCTCTAGCCATGCCCGGACTCTCGATCACGGCGGACGGCCTCGTGAAGCGCTACGGCGACGCCGAGGCGCTCCACCTCGACCGGCTGGCGGTGGCGCCGGGCGAGGTCGTCGGGCTCGTCGGCAACAACGGGGCGGGCAAGACGACGCTGCTCCGGCTGGTGCTCGACCTGATCGCGCCGACCGCCGGGCACGTGCACCTGGACGGCGTCCGCGTCGGCGGCGCGGACCTGGGGTGGAAGCACCGCGTCGGGGCGTACCTCGACGCCGGCTTCCTGGTGGACTACCTGCGGGCGGAGGAGCACCTCCGGTTCGTCGGCGGCGCCTACGGGCTGGCGGCGGACGAGGTGGACCGGCGGGTCGCCGAGGCGGCCGGGTTCCTCGGCGAGGCGCTCGCGTCGGGGCGGCTGATCCGCGACCTGTCGCTCGGCAATGCGGGCAAGGTGGGCATCGTGGCGGCGCTGCTGCCCGAGCCCGACCTCGTCGTCCTCGACGAGCCGTTCGCCAACCTCGACCCCGGGGCGCGGATCGCGCTCGAAGGGCTCATCCGCCAGGCTGGCGCGCGCGGCGCGACGGTCCTCGTGTCGAGCCACGACCTGGACCACGTGCTCGGCGTGTGCACGCGGGTGCTGGTGCTGGCCGAGGGCCGCGTCGTCCGGGACATGCCCTCGACGCCGGGCAAGCTCGCCGAGCTCCGGGCCTTCTTCGCGGCGGGCGGCACGTCGGCGTAGCTCCAGCCTTCCCACCTCGGCAGCGTTCCCTGAGGCGGGCGGGGCGGACGTGCCCCAAGGGTGCCTCCGCCCCGTGAGGCGAGCGCGGCAAGAGGGGGCGCCGTCGTTGCCTCGGTCGGACGCGCGGCACGTCGAAACCCTCTCACAGCACGTCTAAACCCTCTCGCGGCACGTCGAAGCCATCTCGCGGCACGTCGAAGCCATCTCGCGGCACGTCGAAGCCATCCCGCGGCACGTCGAAGCCATCCCGCGGCACGTCGAAGCCATCCCGCGGCACGTCGAAGGCGTCGCGAGGCACGTCGAAACGCCTTCACAATCGGTCCGAGGTGTCTGGGACGGAGACCGTCTGTCGGGCGCTGTGAGAAATGTGAGCCGGCGTGAGCCGGTGGGCGCGGGTCTTCCGGTTCCCCGGTCGCACCCCTCTTGCGCCGATGCGCCCCAGGCTCCTCCTCCCCCTGCTGGCGGTCCTCGCCGCCAGCGCCTCCGCCCAGACCTGCACCACGTCGTGGGCCGCCGCCGTCGACGGCACCTGGTCCGACGCCTCGAAGTGGACGGCCGGCGCGCCAGACGCCGCTGCCACGGCCTGCATCACAGCCCCGGGCACCTACACCGTCACGCTCGACCGGCAGCAGGACCTCGCCGGGCTCGACCTCGGCGGCGCCAGCGGCACCCAGACCCTCCGCTTCGCGCGCACCATCCCGACGCTCGGCGCTGGCCGCGTCCGCGCCAACGGCCGGCTAGAGACGGCCTCCGGGCAGGGCATCAACGCGGTCACGGAAACGCTCCTGGTGGAGGGCGAGGTGCGGCAGGCGTCGGGCGGGCGGCTCCTCAGCGTCTCGGGAACGCTCGACGTGGCGCCCGGCGGGCAGGTCCTCGCCGACAACGGGACGTCCAACGTGAGCCTCGGCAGCTATACCGGGGGGGCGTCGCTCGTGCGCCTCCGCGGCCGGCTCACGTTCGACCCCGGCGCCAGCACGCCACGGAGCGCGACCCTCGTCGGCGCCATCGCGGTCGACGGCGGGACGGTCGAGGTGGTCGGCGGCCGGGTGGAGTTCCACAGCCAGGGCACGCTCCGCGACGCCACGGTCGCGATCGGCCCCGCGGGCGAGCTGTGGATCGAGGGCGGCAATAGCAACTCGGGCACGTTCGTGGTGGAGGGCACGCTGGGCGGCGACGTCGAGGGCGGGCTGGTGGTGAACGGCGAGCTGCAGGCGGGCGCGGGCGGCGCCACGCTGGACGTGCGCGGGACCGGCCTGGAGATGCGCGGCGCGTCGTCGCGCTTCGCCAGCGCGGGCGGCGCGTTCCTCAACCGCGGCCTCGTCGACTTCAAGAGCGCGCGCGCGCGCGGCGTCGGCGTCGTCAACCGCGGGACCTTCCGCGTCAACGGGGTCATCGTCAGCCTGGTGGAGGGCGCCGTCCTCCGCAACGAGGCCGACGGCACGCTCGACCTGGTGGACCAGGGCTCGTTCTTCCAGGCCGACCGGACGGGACGGGTCGAGAACGCGGGGCTGGTGGTGGTCCGGCTGGCGGCGCGCACGAGCGGGACGTCGCAGTTCAACGGCCAGCTCGTGAGCGAGCCCGGCTCCGAGATCCGCATGATGAGCCCGGCGCGGCTGGCCCTCGCCGCGACGGACACGTCGGCGCTCGGGCCGGGCGTGCTCCTCAGCGGCGACGGGATCTTCTTCGCCGCCAGCGACGCGAACGAGGTGCAGGGCGGGGTGAGCCCGGGCACGGCGCCGGGCGAGATCGGCACGCTCGCCGTGCAGGGCCGCCTGCGGATGTCGCAGACCGAGGGCGCGCCCCAGCTGGTCGTCGACGTGGGGCCGGGCGGGGCCAGCGACCTCGTGGACGCGGGCAGCAACCCGGTGCGCCTCGGCGGGACGGTCGTCGTCCGTCTCGACGTCGACTACACCCCGCAGGTCGGCGACGAGTTCACCATCGTCCGGTCGGGCGTGGACGACCTGACGGGCGGGCTCGACGCGGTGGTGGTCGAGACGCCGCTCAGCGGGCTCGCCTTCCTCCCGCGCTTCAACGCGGACCGCTCGGCGCTGCTGCTCCGCGTCGTCTCGATGGTCGGGGTGGCCGCCGACGCGCCGCTGATGCTCACGCTGGCCTCGCGCGCGAACCCGTCGCGGCGGCCGGGGCTGCGCGTCGGGATGCCGGACCTGCGGCCGACCGAGGTCGACGTGTTCGACGTGCGCGGGCGGCGGGTGGCGCGGCTCTGGGGCGGCCCGATGGCCTCCGGCGAGCACGACCTCGCCCTGCCCGACGGCCTCCCGGCAGGCCTCTCCCTCGTCCGCGTCATCGCCGACGGCGAGGCGCGGACGCTGCCGCTCACCGTCCTCCGCTAGCCCCCGCCCTCCGCCGTCTCCCGTGTTCGCCTCCGTTCCCATGCGTCTCCGCCCGTTCCTCCTCCTCGCCGCGCTGGCGACGCTCGCCGCCAGCGGCGCGTCCGCCCAGGCGTCCGTCCGCGACAGCGTCCGGATGACGCTCAGCGTCTACAGCTACTACAACGAAGTCGACAACTACACCAACTGCGGGTCCGGCATCGTCGCCACCTGGCCCAACGTGCTCACCGACATCCTCGGACGCGAGGGCCGGTACTCCGACTACGGCAAGGTCGCCACCGACGGGATGTACATCCCGTACGGCTACGGCGAGGCCACGGACGACCCCGAGTTCGGCATCTCGGTGCCCGACGGCTTCCTCGGCCACAACCCGCAGCTCCGCGGGTGGCTCAGCGGGCCGACGCACCTCGGCGGCTATGGTGCGAAGTGCGCGGAGATCCGCTCGGACGTCCAGTCCTTTCTCGGCGGCGGGTGGGACATCCTCAACGGCCGGCCGTTTCGCATCACCGAATGGTACGCGACCTACTCCGTCCCCGACGGCACGCCGATCGCGCTGTTCGAGTGGGAGGGGGGCGACGGGCTGGCGGTCGCCTTCGACGGCGGCTTCCAGAGCCTCGCGACCGGGGACGTGCTCTCCCACGAGGTCGACGCGGACGATGCGGACCACAAGATCCCGGTCGTGAGCTACGCCTGGGACTTCGGCGACGGCGAGAGCGGGGCGGGGGCGCGGCCCGAGCACACCTACGCCGAGGCCGGCGACTACGACGTGACGCTGACCGTCACCGACGACGACGGCCAGGAGGACTCGCAGACGGAGACGGTGACCGTCGAGGCGGCCCACCTGACGGTCACCGTCCGGTCGGAGACGCCCGAGGCGGGGCAGGGCGACGAGATCTCGGTCGTCGCGACGATCCGCAACTCGGGGGCCGAGACGGTTGAGGACGTCTCCGTGGAGCGGACGCTGACCTACCGGGGGCGGCTGCCGGAGCCGCTGGGCGTCGAGGGCAACCTGCTGCGCAGCCTCGAACTGGAAGCGGTAGATGCCCTCGGCCCGGTGACGCGGCCGTCGCTGGCGCCGGGCGACTCGTTCGACGTCCGCATCACGTACGCCGTCCGCCAGTCGGGCACCCTCCTGGCGGGGTCGCCCACGGCCGAGCCGGAGCCGACCGACGCTGAGGTCCTGTGGACTCAGGCCCTGGTGTCGGCGAAGGACGCTACGGGCGAGGACGTCGAGATCCGGACGCCGTGCCTGGATGAGGGGTGCGACAACCTCACGAGGGTGCTCGCCGCCGAGCCCGCGCTGCAACACGAGATCTCGGTCCGCCCCAGCACCATCGGCCTCGACGCCGAGTTCGAGGTGCTCGTCGCGGTCGAGAACACGGGCGACACGGACCTGGCGCGCGTCGAGGGCGGCGAGCTGACAGTCACCAGCCCCGACGGCGCGGCGGCGACGGTCATCCGCCCGGCCAGTGCGCTCACCGACCTCGCGGTCGCCGGGAAAGACACGCTCGTCTACCGGCTGAGCGCCGACGCGCTCGGCACGCTCCGGTTCGAGGTAGCCGTCACCGGAAGAACCGCCAGCGACGTCACGGTCGACTCGTCGCCCGTCTGCGGCGTCGAGGACGGCCGGCTGGCGCTCGACGTGGCCGCGCTCGGGGCAGCGCTCGCGCCCGGCTGCGGCGAGGCGCTCGTCGTCGAGGCGCTCGTCGTGACGACCGACGGCGACGAGTCCGACGCCGACGACACCGACAACGTCTGCGACGTGGACCTCGACACCGACGACCTCCAGTGCACGCTCCGCGCAGCCCTGGAGGTGGCGGCGACCAAGGAGAGCGCCGTCGTCGAGTTCGACATTGAGGGCGCGGGCGTCCACACCATCCGTCCGGCGGAGGCGCTGCCGGAGATCGAGACCCAGGTCACGCTCGACGCGACGACCCAGCCGGGCTACACGACGCGCCCCGTCGTCGTGCTCGACGGCTCCGGCCTCGGCGCCGAGGCGGACGGGCTCGTGATCACGGGGGCCGAGAGCGTCGTCCGCGGGCTGGCGATCGTCGGCGTCGGCGGGGCGGCGGTCCACGTCCAAGCGGCCGGCGTCCGCGTCGAGGCCTGCCACCTCGGCGTCGGCGCGGACGGCACCACGGCCGCCCCCGGCCAGTACGGCGTCCTCGTCGACGGCGTCCCGGGCGTCGTCGTCGGGGGCGATGCGGCCGACCAGCGCAACGTGATCGCCTCCGGGCCCACGAGCGAGAGCGACCCGCTCCAGGAGCGCGCGGCGGCCGTCGCCGTCCGGGGCGAGACCTCCGGCGTCGTCGTCTCGGGCAACTTCCTCGGCGTCGGCGCCGACGGCACGACGGCCCTCGGAGGCGCCGCCAGCGGGACGGGCGTCCTCGTGATCGGGGGCTCGGGGACCGTCGTCGGCGGCTCGGCGGGGTCGCCCGGCACGGGCCCCGGCAACGTCATCTCGGGCTTCGACTACGGCGTGCTCGTGACCTCGACCCCGGAGTCTGCCCCCTCGGGTCACCGGATCGTCGGCAACCTCATCGGGACCGACGCGACGGGCCGAGTGGCCATCGGCAACTCCACTGGCGTCGGGCTCATCGGCCCCATGGAGGGGATGGAGATCGGCGGCGCAGAAGGGGAGGGGAACGTGATCTCGGGCAACGCCCAGTTCGGCGTCCTCCTCTCGAACGCCGCCGGTACCGGAGGCGACGCGGGCACCTCGTCGAGCGCCCCGGCGGGCACGCGCATCGTTGGCAACACGATCGG
>CAYPVZ010000182.1:0-6460 GCA_964414235.1 uncultured Rhodothermales bacterium
CTCGAAATGGTGCAAGGCCTAGCGGGGTTCGTTCTGGGCGGCGCCGGCGCCGATCATGCGCTGGAGCGCGTCGGAGAGGTCGCCGCCGGGGGCGGTCCCGTTCGAGCGGGGCGTGCGGGCGGCGGGGCCCGCCAGTCGCTCGGCGAGGGCGGACTTTTCGGAGTCGGTCACGGGTCCGAGGGTGGGAAGGTCACAAGGTCCGACGATTCGCGGGCCGCGCCGGTCGAGAAACGGGCAACCTTTGGCCCGCGTCGGTGCGGCGGCCCGGTCAGGCCGTCATCTCCTCGACCTCCTCGTCGAGGTTGTAGCGCTTGCGCTTCTCCCAGAGCGTCTTCTTGGAGATGCCGAGGGTCTTGGCAACGTCGGCGTAGGAGGTGTTGCGGTTGTTGGCCAGCGTGTGCTTGATGTACTCGTACTCGAGCTCTTCGAGGGTGCCGCCGGCGCGGAAGCGGAAGGTGTCGGCGTCGGAGGCGACGCCGTCGAGGTCGGTCTTGACGAGGATGAGGTCGCCGGCGTCGAGGGTGGGGCTCTTGGCGAAGATCATGGCCCGCTCCAGCACGTTGCGGAGCTCGCGGACGTTGCCGGGCCAGTCGTGGGCGAGCAGCTTCTCGCGGGCGGCGTCGGTGAAGCCGTCGAAGGCCTTGCCGAACTCGTCGGCGAAGCCGCGCGCCACCTTCTCGGCGATCTCGAGGGCGTCCTCGCCCATCCGGCGGAGCGGCGGGAGCTCCAGCGAGACCACGTTGATCCGGAACAGGAGGTCCTTGCGGAACGCCTTCTCCTGGACTTTCTCCTGGAGGTTGGCGTTGGTGGCGCAGACGATGCGGGTGGTCACCTTGATCTCGTCGGTGCCGCCGAGGCGTCGGAACTGGCGGCTCTCGAGGAAGCTGAGGAGCTTGGCCTGGAGCGGGAGGCTCATCGAGTCGATCTCGTCGAGGAAGAGCGTGCCGCCGTCGGCGACCTCCAGCAGGCCGGGCTTGGCGGCGCGGGCGTCGGTGA
Source organism: uncultured Rhodothermales bacterium (assembly GCA_964414235.1). Taxonomy (GTDB): domain Bacteria; phylum Bacteroidota; class Rhodothermia; order Rhodothermales; family Rubricoccaceae; genus Rubrivirga. The sequence continues at coordinate 997 of CAYPVZ010000182.1, forward strand.
AGGCGCCCTTCTCGTAGCCGAAGAGCTCGGACTCCAGGAGGTTGTCCGGCAGCGCGGCGCAGTTGATCTCCATGAACCGGCCGCCAGACCACTTGGAGGCGTAGTGGAGCGTCTGGGCGACGAGGTTCTTGCCCGTGCCGGTCTCGCCGCGCACGAGGACGGTCGTGTTCGGGATGTCCTTGAGCGTCTCGATGGTGTCGCGGACCGCCTGGACCTCGTCGCTCGTCCCGATGATCTTGCCGACGTCGTGCTGCTTCTTGCGGGTCTGCTTGATCTCCTGGAGCTCCTTCTTGTCCTCGTAGAGGTCGAGCGCCTTCGTCAGGAGGGCGCGCATCTCCTCCAGGTTGACCGGCTTCTGGAGGTAGTGGAAGGCGCCGATCCGCATGGCCTCGACGGCCGTCTGGACCGACGAGTGGGCCGTCATGACGATGACGGGGATGGTGAGGCCGCGCTCGCGGAGGGCCTCGATGAGCTCCATGCCCGAGACGTCGGGCATCATGAGGTCGGTCAGGACCAGGTCCGGCGCCTTCCCCTCGTCGACGGCCTGGAGCAGCGGCTCGGCCGAGGTGTAGCCCTTCGTCGCGTAGCCGTCGCGGCCGAGGACCTTGGCGAAGAGCTCGCCGATCTTGGGGTCGTCGTCGACGACGTAGATCCGTTTCTGGCTCATGAGGGGGGCGGGTGGTGGTGGACCGAGGCCGGAGAGTACGATTCGTAACCCTCTCGCGCCACGCGCCCGCGCGCGGGCGGGTTCCCTAGCCCAGCCCTGGAGCCAGCGCCGGGCACGACCTCCCCATCGAACGCCGTCGCGTCGGTGGGCAGGACTTCGCCGGCAGCGTGGTCGTTGCCGGGCGCGTCCGCCGCCGCACGGAGCGTCGTCGTCAGGTCGCTGCGACCCGAGCCCGTCGCATGCGGCAGCCTCCCTCAGTAGCCGGCCCCGCTCCGAATCCGCTTCCGGATGTAGAGCTCGTCGACGGCCGTCCAGACGCCCCATGCTGCTCCGATCAGCCCCCACGACGCGCCCCCCTCGATCACGCCCAGGGCGGCGGAGGCGGCCCCCAGCGCCGAGAAGAAGACGGTGGAGATGACGACGACGGCCACGAAGAACCAGGGGGCGCTGAGCCCTCGGAGCCATGCTCTGACCTGCTTGATCCTGTTCATCATCGTGGTGTCTGTGCGGCCGGGGCCGTGAGTGTGGCCCCGGCCGCAACTTCAACCGGCGGGGCCGGCTAGTTGTTGCAACGGTTGGTGTGGAGCATGTCGTAGTACGCGATTATCGACGCACGCGCCGCTCCAGCGCCCGCCCCGGCGAGGCCTCCGAAGAACGCGCCGATCAGGGCGCCGCCGCCGTCGGCTATCGCTAGGGACTTGGCGCAGTCCTCCGGCGTCGCCATCAGGCGGGCCGCCTCGCCATCCACTCCGCCCCCTTTCAGGAGAAAGTCGAGCCAGTACTCTGAAGAAGCCTCGGCGATCGCCGCCGTGCTCAGCACGACGGTCAGTTCCTCGTCGCTGAGGGAAGCGGCCCGCGCGTCGGCCTGAACGCCGGCAACGGAAGCGGCCAGGACCTCGCTCGTCTCACCGCTTTCGAGTGCGGCGAACAAGCGGTCGATGAGGGCCTGCGCCTGGCCGGTGAGGACTGGTCCCTCGTCGGCCAGCCGCGCCGAGGTGCCATACCGAGTAAGGCCTACGTCGCTGACGAGGGAGTAGCCATAGGACGTCATGAACGGGTCGACGGTCCGGAGCGCGAGCGCTTCCCGACCGGCGCTCGTCGAGAGAGCGTCGGCCCGCTCGGCATCCGAGAGCGCCGCGAGAGCGCGGGCGCCGTGGTCCATCGCGGCGTTGTGGTCCTGCCCGAGCGCGGTGAACTGAGCCGGGGTCGGAACGGTCGACTTGGAGCCTGCGGTATCACAGGCCGTAACGCCAAGTGCGAGGACCAGTGCCGTCGCGAGACGAAGAAATCGAAGCATTGCAAGGAGGGAGAGCGAGCCCCCAAACATATCAAATATTTTCCATGAATGCGTTCCATCGATCTGTTTTTATCTCGGCGAGCCCGGGAGTGGCTTTTAAAATTCGGGTCTGAGGCGGCCGATACTGGGCCTCAAGTTCCGCCCCGATGGCCCCAGACTGACCGTCCGACGATCTCTGGACAGCCGCGTGGCGGGCATGGGCTGAACTCGCCGCGGCGCCCGGCCGGCGGCGGAGACCCAGCGGAATGCGGTGGCAGGGTCTGTGCGGCGGCCAGTGATCAGCTTCGTAGGATCCGCGAGTGGGTTTCCGTACAGGTCCTAGCCCAATCCGGGCGCCAGCGCGGTGATGGCGCCCGGCTGCACCTCGACCTCGAATCGGATCGCGTCCCGGGTCAGGATCTCGCCATCGGCGTGGACCGCCAGCGCGCCGGACGCTACGTCGAGCCCGAAGCCGGGGAGCCGGGCGATCGTCACCTCGGCCTCGCCGACGTGCCCGCCCGTGAACGTCGTCGGCAGCAGCTTCAGGGCCCGGCGCGTGGGCAGGTGGCGGACGAGGCAGACGTCGAGGAGCCCGTCGTTCGGGACCGCGTCCGGCGTGAGGTGGAAGCCGCCGCCGACGGAGTGGCCGTTGCCGACGGCGCAGAGGAAGAGCGGCCCGTCGTGGCCCAGCGGATCTTCGTCGTGCGCGTCGGCCAGGACGTGCGTGCGGGCGCGGTGGAGTGGCTTGCGCCACGCCCAGAGCGTGCGGAGAACGGCGGCGAGGTAGGCCGCGCGCCCTCCGAGCCACTTCGTCTCGGCCGCCAGCGCCGCGGCGTGCGCGTCGAAGCCGGCGCCGAGGCCATTCGAAAAGAGGCGCTCGTGCGTGCCGGTGCCGTCGGTCCAGCGCACGCGCCCGAGGTCGACGGCGACGCGGGGCGCCCCGGCGAGCTGGCGGGCGGCCTCGGCGAGCGAGTCGACCATGCCGAGGGCGTGGGCGAAGTCGTTGCCGGTGCCGAGCGGGAGCACGCCGAGCACGCCTGCGGTGTGGATCAGCCCGTTGACAGCCTCGTGGATGGTCCCGTCGCCGCCCGCCACGACGACGGTCTCGCCCGCGTGGCCGAGGGCTCGCGCGAGCGGCTCGGCGTCGCCCGGCGCGGCTGTCGTGTGGATCGTGGCGTCGATGCCGGCGTCTTGGAGCGCGGCTTCGAGCGCGGGCCGGAGGGCGGCGTTGCGGCCGCCTCGCGCGGCCGGGTTGAGGAGGACGTGCGCGGTCATGGCCGGGTAACTTAGCCGCCCCCTCTGGTTTTCGATGCGCCGCCTCTCCCTCGTCCTCTTCCTCGGGCTCGCCGCCATCGGCTGCCACCAGCCCGGCGCGGGCGACGTCCGCGACGACCTCGGGCGGGCCGTCGCGCTCGGCGGAACGCCGCAGCGTGTGCTCCCGCTGGCGCCCAACGTGACCGAGCTGGTCGCGGCCGCGGCCGGCGTCGACCGGCTGGCGGGCGTCTCGATGAGCGACGACTTCCCGGCGGGGATCGAGGGCCTGCCCCGCTTCCAGTCGTACCCGCTCGACGTCGAGGCCGTCGTGGCGCTCCAGCCCGACCTCGCCATCGGCTCCGACGACGTCAACCCGACCGACACGGCCGACGGGCTCCTCTCGGTCGGCCTCCCGACCTACCTCTTCCACTTCGACGAGGTCGCCGACGTGCCGCGCGCGCTGCGGACGCTCGACACGCTGCTCGCCGTACGGGGCGGCACGCCGGTCGCGGAAGACTTCGAGCGCCGCGTGGCCGCCGTCGCCGAGGCGGTCCGGCCGTACTCCGCGCCGCGCGTGCTGCTGCTGGTGGGCGACGAAGAGGGCTCGCTCTACGCCTTCGGGCGCGACTCGTACGCGAGCGAGCTGGTCCGGCTGGCGGGCGGCACGAACGTGACGGACCGCTTCGAGGGCGCGGCGGCGCAGCCGAGCGAGGAGGCGGTCCTGGAGGAGGCGCCCGAGGTGATCGTCGTGCTGAACGGCGCGAGCTACGACCCGTCCGACCTCGTCGCGAAGCACCCGGCGTTCTTCCGGCTGCCGGCCGTCCAGAACCGTCGCGTGTACGGCCTCGACCCGGACCTGGTGAGCCGTCCCGGCCCCCGTCTCGTCGAGGGGCTGGAGCGGCTGGCGCGGCTGCTCCACCCGGAGGCGTTCGCGGCCGGCGCGGCCTAGTGTCGCGGAGCGCGCTCTGGGGGCTCGGCCTCGCGCTGGCGACGCTGGCGGCCGTCGCCGCCAGTCTGGCGTGGGGCAGCGCCGACCTCGGCCCGGCGCGCGTCGGGGCCGCCCTCCTCGGGCGCGGGACGCCGACGGACGAGACGATCCTGTGGGCACTCCGGATGCCGCGCGTGGTGCTGGCGCTGGCCGTCGGCGGCGGGCTGGCGGTGGTGGGCGTGGCGATGCAGGCGCTGGTGCGGAATCCGCTGGCAGAGCCCTACATCCTGGGCGCGTCGTCCGGCGCGAGCGCGGGCGCGGCGCTGTTCTTCCTCGGCTTCCTGCCAGCGGCCGTCTCCAAAACCGTCTCGATGCCCGTCGCGGCGACGGCCGGCGCGTGGCTGGCCGTCCTCGCCGTGTTCGCCGCCGCCCGCCGCGGCCCGACGCTCTCGGCGACGCGCCTGCTGCTGGCCGGCGTCGCCATGTCGGCGCTGCTGGGGTCGGTGACGGCGTTCGTGACCTACGCCTCGCCCGAGCCCAACAAGCTTCGCGCGGTCCTCTTCTGGCTGCTCGGCTCGCTGTCGCGCGCGCGGTGGGCGACGGTCTGGGCCCCGCTCGTGGTGAGCGTCGCCAGCGCGGCGGCCCTCTGGGCGCTCGCCCGGCCGCTCGACCTGCTGACGACGGGCGAGGAGCGCGCCGCCCTGCTGGGCGTGCCGGTCGAGAAGCTCAAACGGGCGCTCATCGCGCTGGCGGCCGTCGCGACCGGCGTGCTCGTCGCGAGTGCGGGCGTGATCGGGTTCGTCGGGCTCATCGTGCCGCACGCGGTCCGCCTCGTGGCGGGCGCGACGCACCGGCGGCTCGTGCCACTGGCGTTCGTCGGCGGCGCGCTGTTCCTCACGCTGGCGGACCTCGCGGCGCGGACGATCCTGCCGGGCCAGGACATGCCGGTCGGCGTGCTGACGGCCATCTGCGGGGTTCCTTTTTTTCTCGCCCTGCTCCGCCGGTTCGGGTCGGCGCTCGCCTGACCATGCGCCTCTTCGTCGCCCTCGACCTCCCCGACGCCGTCCGCCAGCCGCTGGCGGCGTGGCGGCCTGACGTGCCCGGCGCGCGCTGGACGCCGGCCCCGAACCTCCACCTGACGCTGCGATTCCTCGGCGAGACGCCGCCGGAGCAGGCCGAGGCCCTCGTGGAGCACCTCGACCGGCTGCGCGCCCGAGCCGTGCCGATCCGCACCGGCGAGGCCCTGCGGCTGCCGTCGGCGCGCCGGCCCCGCGTGCTGGCGGTCCGGGTCGAGGAAGAGCCGGCGCTCACCTACCTCGACCGCCAGCTGGCGGCGGCG
>CAYPVZ010000183.1:0-6452 GCA_964414235.1 uncultured Rhodothermales bacterium
GTCCCCCCTGATGTGAACGAGCCGCTGGCGCCGACCTTGGCGCCCGGCACCCTGACGACGCGCAGCCCGCTCGACGTATGTCCGCCCGGACGCTTTCCGTCTTCCTCGCCGTCCTCGCGGCGCTCTTCGCGCTCGCCGCGCCCGCCTCGGCCCAGACGCCCGGCAAGATCGCCGGCCGCATCGTCGATACGTCCGGCCAGCCGCTTCCCGGCGCCAGCGTGCTCGTCGAGGGCACCTCGCTCGGCGCCTCGGCCGACGTCGACGGCTACTACTACATCCTCCAGGTCCGGCCCGGGACGTATCGCCTCCGCGTCACATTCGTCGGGTTCGGCACGAAGATCATCGAGAACGTCGCCGTCGAGGTCGACAAGACGACGACGATCGACGTGACGCTAGCCGAGGAGGTGGTGGCCGGGCAGGAGGTCGTGGTCCGGGCCGAGCGTCCGCTCGTCGAGCCGGCGCGGACGACGACGACGGCCGTCATCGAGTCGGCCCAGCTCCAGGAGCTCCCTATCGTCAACATCCAGGACGCCATCAACCTCCAGGCCGGCGTCTCGGACGGTCACTTCCGGGGAGGGCGGACGGGTGAGGTCGCCTACCTCATCAACGGCGTCCCGATCAACAACGCCTTCGACGGCCAGCAGGCCTTCGAAGTCGAGCAGAACATGGTTGCCAGTCTGGAGGTGATCTCGGGCGTGTTCAACGCCGAGTACGGCCAGGCCCTCTCCGGCGTCGTCAACATCACGACGAAGGGCGTCCCGTCCGAGTGGACGGCGAATGCCCTCGGTTACGTCGGCTCGTTGGCCTCGACGCGCGAGCTCGAGTTCGTGAGACGGACGGCGGACCCGGGCACCGGGCTGGCGGCGAGCGATTTCACGTCGGAGCGCGTCTCGTACCTGGACGCGGCGGCCTTCCCGAACCTCCAGGACTACCAGCTCTCGTTCGGCGGCCCGCTCCTCGCCCGGCGCCTCGGCTTCCAGGTCTCGGGGCGGTACCTCCAGGACAATTCGTACTACCTCGGCCGCGACCTCTTCTCGCCCGGCGACCGCTCGTTCGGCCTCAATCTGGGCGCCCCAGATTCCCTCTGGTCTATCTCGTCGACCGGCTCCGGCGACTTCGTGGCTATGAACAAGACGGAGCGGCTCTCGCTCAACGGCAACGTCTCGTTCGACGTGACCGACGCGCTTCGCCTGAGCTACGATGGGTTCTACCAGGGGGGCACCTACAACCCGTTCAACCACGCCCGGAAGTACGTCCCGCGCGGGCTCAACCATACCGACTTCGTCAACCTGACCCAGATCGTCGCGGCGCGGTACACGCTGGGACGGAGCGCCTTCGCCAACCTCTCCTACAGCTACCTCTACGACGACACGGTCTCAGAGCTGTACGACTCGCCGACCGACCCGCGCTACGTGCCCGAGGAACTCGGCTCGCTGGCGGGCACCAACGGCTTCCAGGTGGCCGGCAACGACCTGTACACGTCGTTCCAGCGGACCGACACGCAGACGCTCGTCGGCAACTACACGCACCAGCTGACACGGGTCCACCTGATGAAGGCCGGCTTCCAGGGCCGGTTCCACGCGATCCGCAACCAGGCCTACGGCATCTCCTTCCGCCAGGGCGGCGACGGGCCTGACGTTTCGGAGAACAGCTACGACATCAACGCGCTCGACACGAACCCGGTCGAGTGGGCAGCCTACGTCCAGGACAAGATGGAGCTGGGCCGGATGATCATCAACGCCGGTCTCCGCTTCGACTACTTCGACCCGGACTTTCTCATCCCGGTCGACTGGACCCAGGCCAACGAGGAGCGGATCCCGAACCCGCAGGCCCCGACCGACTCGCTCTCGAACCGCCAGCCGGCCGACGTCGAGTACCAGGTGAGCCCGCGTTTCGGCATCGCCTTCCCGATCTCGTCGACGGGCGTCATGCGCTTCTCGGCGGGACTGTTCTTCCAGATCCCCAGCTTCAGCCTCCTCTACGCGAACCCCGAGTACGAGATCAACCCGGAGTCGGCGTCGACCCAGTATGGCAACGCGAACCTGAAGCCCGAGCGGACGATGGCCTTCGAGCTCGGCCTCCAGCAGGGTCTTACGCGCGACCTGGGGGTCGAGGTGACCATCTTCGCCAAGGACGTCCGCAACCTGATCGGGCAGGAGATCATCCGCAACCCGAACGGCGAGATCGCCATCCGCTGGATCAACACGGACTACGGCAACGTGCGCGGCGTCACGTTCTCGCTGTTCAAGCGCGGGCGCGGCGACCTCACGGGGGGGCTCGACTATACGCTCCAGTTCGCCCAGGGCACCGCGTCGTCGCCGGGTGAGGCGTTCCAGCGCCAGCAGGATCTGCTCCCGCCGATCCTGACGCTGGTGCGCCTCAACTGGGACCGCCGGCACATCCTCAACGGCACGTTGACCTACGCGCCGAGCGAGTCGACCTCGATCACGGCCGTGGGCCGGCTCCAGAGCGGGACGCCCTACACGACCGTCCGCAACTTCATCCGCTCGCCGGTGACGAACAACGCGGACCGGCCGCTCACCTTCGTGACCGACCTCCGGGCGTTCTACAAGCCCCCGTTCCTCCCGGTCAACGCGAGCCTGTTCCTCCAGGTCCAGAACCTGTTCGACTCGGAGATCCAGCAGGACGTCTACAGCGACTCGGGCCGGGCCGACGAGACGATCAACTTCGCGCTGTACGATGGGATCAGCGTGGGTGGGCTCAACACGCTCGATGAGTACTTCTACCGGCAGGAATTCTACGGCGCACCGCGCCGCGTGAGCCTCGGCCTCCGCCTCGACCTCTAGCCCGCCCGCGTCCCCCGCCTCCCGACGACTGTGACCGACCGTTTTTCGATGCGCTGTCTTTCGATGCTTCTCGCGCTGGCGACCGTCGCCAGCGCGGCGAGCGCCCAGGGCGGCTCCGACATCCCGAGCGAGTACCGCGGTTCCGAGCTCTCGATCGCCCGCGGCATCCTCGACGGCAACCTCATCGAGACCAACTTCCGCAACCAGGGCGAGCTCGCGCGCTACGACGACGCGCCGTGGGGCGTCTGGCCGCGCGGCATCGGCGGGCGCCACATCGACGGCGTCGGCGTGATGGTGGCAGGCCAGGTCCCCGGCGAGCGCTCGGACTACCCCGACATCTACGGCGGCAAGCCGGACACGACGCTCAACCCGGTCATCCTGAACTATCGCCAGGCCGGCCTCCGGACCGGCCCGCGCGGCGAGATCTGGGGCTGGCTCCCGCTCCCGGGCTTCCACAACCCGAACCGCCTCGACCCCATCACGAACGCGCGCACGCCCACGCCCGCGCTCTCCGACGACCCGACCTCGTGGCCCACGTTCTGGCCCGACCGCCTCCAGAACCCCGACGACCCGGGCTGGGCCGGCTACTGGAATGGGTTCTTCGGAAAGGGAGTCTACAACGCCGACCTAGAGGGCTTCTACGTCATCGACGACCTTCGCGACTGGGAGTACATCATTGACCAGCAGACGGGACGGCCCTACAGCCCGTACGGCGTGTTCCGCTCGATCCCGGGCGACCCGACGGCCGGCGGCCTCGGGCTTCAGACGAAAGTCCGCCTCTTTCAGTGGGCGAACATCTTGGCGGAGGACCTGATGTTCATCCTCTACCGGATCACCAACGTCGGCGAGTACGACCACGACCGGCTCTACTTCGCGCAGGCCCAGGACTACGGGCTCGGGACCGAGGAGGGTGACGAGAACGCCGCCTTCGACCCGCTCCAGGATGTCGCCTACGGGTGGGACCAGGATGGCCTCTGCACGCGGTCGACGGGCGGCACGTACAACTGCGGCTACACCGGCTTCGCATTCCTGGAGAGCCCGACCATCGACCAGGACGGACGCGACAACGACCAGGACGGCATCACCGACGAGCTTCGGTTCGGCGGCGCGGGCGCGCTCATCGAAGGGCAGGCCCAGATTCTCGCGGCGGCGGCAGCCATCAACCCGACGCTCTACGAGGACGCCTACGGCCCCATCACCGAAAGCGCGGCCTACCGCGCGGGCCGCTGGTGGACCGGCGACGAAGACCTCGACTGGGTGGGCTACGAGGACACGAACGGGAACGGCACGCACGATGTCGGCGAGCCGGTGAACAACGACGTCGGCCGCGACGGACTCGGGCCGTTCGACCTCGGCTATCCCGGGCCGGATACCGGCGAGGCCGATGGGCTCCCGACGCCGGGCGAGCCCAACTTCGACGAGCTGGACGTCGACGAGTCCGACCAGGTGGGCCTGACGGGCTTCGACCTCGGCACGCGCCCGTTCTACGAGAACGGCGACAACCTCCGCAGCGACACCTGGCTCTTCGACCGGATCATCAACTACGCGCAGTTCGAGCTGGGCACGCCTGCCGCCGATTTTCAGGCTGACATCGAGCCGTTCCTGCTCTTCGTCTCCGGGCCCGTCCCGCTGGCGCCGAGCGCGACGACGTTCTTCTCGACCGCCTGGATCTTCGGCGCCAACGAGGCAGACTTCTTCAAGAACCGCCGGGTCGCCCAGAACATCTACGATGCGGACTACAACTTCGCCCAGCCCCCGTTCACCCCGACGCTGACCGCGGTCCCGGGCGACGGCCGCGTGGTCCTCTCCTGGGACACGCTCGCCCTCGCGTCGTTCGACCGGTTCAGCCAGGAGTTCGACTTCGAGGGATTCCGGCTCTACAAGGGGACGGACCCGCTGCTCAACGACGCGCGCCTCATCACCGACGTCAACGGAACGCCGACGTTCTACCGGCCCATCGCGCAGTGGGATCTGGACAACGGCATCCGAGGCAGCCGTTCGGTCCTCGAAGGCGATGCCTCCTACAACATCGGCTCGGACAGCGGGGTCCAGTTCTACTACGTGGACGAGGACGTGACGAACGGCGTCACGTACTACTACGCGCTGGTGGCCTACGACCGGGGCTTCGTGGACCCTGACGACAGCAATGCCCCGCCCATCGACCCTCAGGAGAACGTCTTCAACTTCAGCGTAAACCAGGCCGGGACGATCACGGGCATCTCGCAGAATGCGGCCATCGTGACGCCGCGTGCGCCGGCCGCGGGCTACGTTCAGGGCGGGGCCAACGAGGACCTCTCGGCCGTCGCCAGCGGATTGGGGACCGGCTCGGGCAGCGTCCAGATTCTCAACTCGAACGAGCTCCAGACGGACGCGGTCTACCGCATCACCTTCCACTCGCAGTTCCTGGAGAACAGCGAGCTGTACGAGACGACGAGCTACACGCTCACCGACGTCTCGACCGGCGATGTGCGGTTCGACCGCGTTGGAATCTCGTCGACCACGCCCTACCTCGACGGGTTCGTCTTCGGCATTCAGAACGAGACCGAGGTCGCCCTCGACCCGACGCGGACGGGCTACCGTGGGCAGGGCTCCAGCGGCGGCGTGGCCTACAACCTCGACCCGACCCGACTGGCGGGCGTCTCGTCCGGCTGGAGGGCGACGGTCGAGCGCGATACGACGGAGATCGGCATCCTGACGCCGTGGGACTACGAGCTTCGCTGGGTGAATCCGTCGGACTCGACGTACACGCCGCCGCGCGTAATCGGCTTCCTGCGGGCCCCGCTTCCCGTCTTCGCGGTCAACACGAGCAAGAAGACGAAGGTCGAGCTCTTGCCACGCGACCTCGACGGGGACGGCGCCTTCACCATCGCCGACGAACTGGTGATCGCCGAGCCGCCGCCGTCCGGGTTCGGGAGGCGGTACCGGTACCGGGTCCGGTTCTCGCCCGTCGGCGACGGGGCGACGCCTGCGCCGGGGACCGTGCTCCACATCGGCGTGACGCGGCCCTTCTATGAGGGGGACTTTTTCCAGTTCACCGTCCGCGGCGACGGCGTCGACCTGGCCGCGGCGGCGGGCGAGATGGACCGGATCGCGGTCGTCCCGAACCCCTACATCGGGACATCGATCTACGAGCCACGGTCGCAGATCGAAGGGCGAGGCGAGCGGCGCGTCCAGTTCATGCACCTTCCCCAGACGTGCACGATCCGGATTTACACGATCCGCGGGGAACTGGTGCAGACGCTCCACCACGACGGCCTCGCCAGCGACGGCTCCGAGTTCTGGAACCTCCGGACCGGGGGCAATGAGGACGTCGCCTACGGGATCTACCTCTACCACGTCGAGGCGCCGGGCGTCGGCGAGTACATCGGTCGGCTGGCCCTGGTGAAATGACGTCGCCCTCCACTTCCCGCCCCCCGATGCGGCGCTCACCGATGACTCGTCCTCTGGTTCTCCGGGCCCCGCTCGCGGCCCTCCTGCTAGCGCTCGCCGCCAGCGCCCCGGCTGGCGCCCAGGACCGCGTCGCCACGACGGCGGCCCCCTTTGCCCAGGCAGGAATGATCCAGGGAATGACGTTCATGCCGAGGAAAAGCCAGGCCCAATGGCGGTTCAGCCGACAAAAGCCGGTAATGGCGCTCTCGCCGGTGG